>JAUXJL010000009.1 GCA_030624805.1 Acidimicrobiia bacterium | reverse complement strand
ATGTTCAGTCTGTCGGGCCATGTCCGTCGGCCGGGTAACTACGAAATTGTCATGGGCCTGACGTTCCGGGAGTTCGTCGAGGAGCACGGCGGTGGGGTCCGGGATGGCCGCGACGTGAAATGCTTCATTCCCGGTGGGGCGTCCGCTCCCTGGTTCACCGGCGACCAACTCGACATTCCGATAACCATCGATGATGTTGGGAATGCAGGTTCGATGCTCGGGTCGGGTGCCATCGTCATCATGGACGACACGACAAACGTGGTGGAGGCTGCCCACAGCATCGTCAGTTTCTTTGCCCATGAGTCGTGCGGGCAATGCACCCCCTGCCGGGAGGGGACGTCTTGGCTGGAAATGGTGCTCGCCCGCATCTTGCGAGGCGAGGGCCGCCCGATAGACCTCGACCTGCTCCTGGATGTATCCGACAACATTGCCCCCGGGCTCGGCTGGCCTCCGAAGATGACAACTATCTGCCCGCTCGGCCCGTCGGCCGTGTCGCCGGTCACTTCGATACTCCGTAACTTCCGATCCGAGGTCGAGGCGATGATCCCAGCGGGAGTGCCGAGTGGCTGATCCGGTCACGATCACCCTCGACGGTGTTGAGCGCGAGGTGGAAGGAGGATCGCTGCTCATCCAGGCCGCCCAGGACGAAGGGACCTATATTCCCCGGTTCTGCTGGCACCCGCGGATGAAGCCGGTCGGCATGTGCAGGATGTGCCTTGTTGAGGTCGACACCGGCCGCGGCCCCGCTCTCACGACGTCGTGCACCGTGCCGTGCAGCGACGGCATGGTGGTCGACACGAAATCCGATGTGGTCAAGAAAGCCCAAGAAGGGGTGCTCGAGTTCTTGCTCATCAACCACCCGCTCGACTGCCCGGTATGCGACCGCGGTGGCGAATGTCCCTTGCAGGATCAAACCATGGCCTATGGGCCGGGCGAGAGCCGTTTTGTTGAAGAGAAGCGTCATTTCGAGAAGCCGATCGAAATCTCCGAGTTGGTGTTGCTCGATCGGGAGCGGTGCATCCTGTGCGCCCGTTGCACCCGTTTCTCAGACGAGGTGTCTGGTGATCCGCTCATTGAGTTCCAGGAACGGGGCAACTACACCCAGGTGCTGACGTTTCCGAACGAGCCGTTCAGGTCATATTTCTCAGGTAACACCGTCCAGATATGCCCGGTGGGAGCGCTTACAGCCAGGCCGTACCGCTTCCGGGCACGCCCCTGGGATCTGGACGCCGTTGAATCCACCTGCCCTCATTGTGCAGTGGGGTGCACTATCAGCGTGCAGAGCTCGCAGAACCAGGTGCTCCGCTTCCTTGGTGTCGACAACGAGCCGACCAACCAGGGCTGGCTGTGCGACAAAGGTCGGTTCGGGTTCGAATACATCAGTTCGGCTGAACGGCTGACCGTTCCACTAGTGAGCAACGGCAGCGGTGACTTTGAAGAGACAACCTGGAGTGTCGCCATGGCTGTGATCGCCGAATGGCTCCAGGATCTCATTGCCGAACACGGCCCGGACAGCGTGGCGGGGATCGGTGGTACCCGCGGCACGAACGAAGACGCCTACACATTTGGGAAGCTGCTGCGGGCCGTGATCGGCACCAATCACATCGACGCCCAGCTCGATGATGGGCTCAACCCCGAATTCCTGGCCGCCGTCACCCCCCGGGCGACCATCCCCGACCTCGACGAGGCGGCCACCATCCTCGTCTGGGGCCCGGACCTCAAAGAAGAGCTCCCGGTGCTCTATCTACGGGTCCGGCAGGCGGCCCAGAACGGTGCCAACCTTGTCGTCGTGCACCCCCGTGGCACCGGGCTGGACGACGTGGCAACCCATTCGCTCTCGTATGTCCCGGGACGAGGGCCCGAGCTCTTGGAGTCGCTCCGCTCCGGGGGCGGGGACCTAGCCGCGGTGCGAGATCTTGTGATGGCCGAGGGACCCGTGGTCGGCCTGGTCGGTCGCACCGGGCTCACCGAGGACCCCCTCCTGGCCGAAGGAGTGGCGGCATTTGTCCGGGACCTTCCCGGCGCCAAGATCATGCCGCTCGGTCGACGCTCGAATCTCTTCGGCGCGCTCGACATGGGCCTAGCTCCTTCGCTACTCCCGGGACGAGCCACCATTGCCAGCGCCGAAGCTCGGTCTGACCTTTCGGTGGAATGGGCCACGCCCATCTCCGAAACCGTCGGCCGAGATGCCGCCGGCATCATCGCAGGCCTCAACGAAGGAGCGGTCAAGGGAGTCATCCTCTTTGGGGCCGACCCCGTCCGCGACTTCTCGGACCCGGCGTCGGCCCGTGCCGCACTCGAGAACGCCAATCTTGTCGTGGCCATCGATCAGTTTCTCACCGACTCATCCCGCTTGGCCAACGTCGTGTTACCTGCCGAGGGATTCACCGAAACCGAGGGCACCGTCACCAACCTCGAGGGCCGCCTCCAGAAGGTGGCTCGGCTGGTGGTGGGTCCCGGCCAATCGAGACCCCCGTGGTCGATTTTCGAAGACCTGGCCCTGTCGCTCGGTTCGTCGATTGGAGCGGTTTCCGCCGCCGCCATCTACAAGGAGATTTCGGAGGTGGCGCCTGCTTACCGTGGCATCACATGGGATCAGCTGGAGTGGGGCCCGGGTCGCGAAGGCATCGTGGTGCCGGGCGAGAGCGGCGAGCAGCCCCTCCGCTACGTGCCGGTCGACATCGGCCTCGACTCTCGATCGGCCCGGCTCGCTCTCCATTCTGCTCGCACCCTGTACGACGACGGCGTGCACGTCCGGCACAGCCTGTCTCTGGCACAGCTGGCACCAGGAGCCTTTGCCTTCATCAACCCCGCCGATGGCGCCCGGCTCGGTATCGCCGACGGAGTCCTGGCGCGTGTCACAGGTTCGTCCGGTTCGGCCGACCTCGAGGTGCGACATGATGCGACGCTGGCCGAAGGTGTCGTGTACGTTCCCGCAAATCAGGAAGAGGCGTGGGGCCTGGGTGACGGCCTCGAGGTGAAACTCGAGGTGCTGACATGACCCATCACCCGACTCTTGCCGCGTTCAGGACGGCCAGACGCCCCCCTACCCCAGCGGCTGCGCCGCTGCGGTACCTTCCCCCCGGCTCGCTTCGCTCGCAGGGGGGACTGACAAACCGGGCTAGCTGTGTCCGGCGTTCTTTTGGAGTTGCGGAGCAACTCCTTAGCCGGGCGAAGCCCGGCCAACTCCCTAGCCGGGCGAGGCCCGGCCCAGTGCTGGTGAGCGTTTGGTGTTTGAGTGGAGTTGCGGAGCAACTCCTTAGCCGGGCGAAGCCCGGCCAGGGTCGTATGAAGGATCACTCGTGAACGACTGGATCGATGTCCTCATCGTGGTGATCAAAGTGCTGGTTGCTTTCGGCATCATGATGGTCGCCACCCTCCTGCTCATATGGGCCGAGCGCAAAGTACTGGCCGATATGCAGAACCGGATCGGACCGCAGCGGGCTGGTCCGTTCGGGCTGCTCCAATCTCTGGCCGATGGGATCAAGTTGTTCTTCAAGGAGCCAATCCTGCCAACCCGGGCAGAGAAGACCGTTTTCCTCCTCGCCCCCATTCTTGCCCTTATCCCGGCCCTGCTGATGTTTTTGGTCGTGCCGATCGGACGCCCGTTCTTCATCGGGGATCGGGAGATCACTCTTCAAGCGATGGACCTCAACGTGGGGTTGCTGTTCGTGCTGGCCGTTTCGTCGATGGCGGTATATGCGGTGGTGTTGGCCGGCTGGTCGTCGGGATCCAAATATCCCCTGCTCGGCGGGGTTCGGGCTACTGCCCAGGCCATCAGTTACGAAGCCGCCCTCGGGCTGGCGCTCGTGCCGGTGGTGATTTACGAGGGCACCTTGTCGATCTCAGAGCTGGTCGAAGGCCAGGCCGGCAAAGCTTTTGGCTTCCCGGCGTGGAACATCATCCTGCTCCCGTCGTTTGTGTTCTTCCTAGTGGCAGCAATCGCCGAAACGAATCGGGCGCCCTTCGATCTCGTCGAAGCGGAGAATGAGTTGGTGGGAGGTTTCCACACTGAATACTCCGGGCTCCGCTTTGCTCTGTTCTTCTTGGCCGAGTACATCAACATCTTCACAATGTCGGCACTGACCGCCACCATCTTCCTGGGCGGCTGGAACGGGCCGACCTGGGATGGCTCGCTGCCTGCTTCCATCACGTGGATCTTCCCGATCGTGTGGTTCTTGCTCAAGACTTCGGCCATCGTGTTTGTGTTCTTTTGGGTGCGGGCAACGTTGCCGCGGCTTCGTTATGACCAGCTCATGGAGCTGGGTTGGAAGCGGCTCATCCCGGCCACGCTCATTTGGATGATTCTCATGGCCGTGGCGCAGGCAGTTGACGAGTTTGGATTGCCATGGGCGTGATCCGCATCTTTGCCAAGGGCCTGGCGGTCACCTTCCGCCAGATGTTCCGCCCGCGCGTCACTACATCGTACCCGCAGGAGAAACGAGTCAAGCCCCAGCGGTTCCATGGCCGGCATGTGCTCAACCGTCACCCTGATGGCATGGAGAAGTGCATCGGGTGTGAGTTGTGTGCCGGCGTGTGTCCGGCCCGGTGCATATACGTGCGAGGGGCAGACAACCCGCCAGAGGAGCCGGTCAGCCCGGGCGAGCGGTACGGGTTCATTTATGAGATCAACATGCTCCGATGCATTTTCTGCGGCCTGTGCGTTGAGGCCTGCCCGACCGAGGCCATTACGATGACCCAGTTGTTTGAGATGTCGGTGACGGAGCGCGACGATGCGATCTATACGCGCGATGAGTTGCTCGTAAACCCCGACGGATCTCCCAACCACCCGCAACCCGACGGGCCGCTCATCGACCTCGAGGAGCTGACTATTGCCGATGGCTGGATGCGGGCGACGGCGTCGTCGGGCCGGGCCGCCTACGAGGGGATTCCCGGGTGGACTCCCTCTGCCGGAGTGGGGCTCCGGCCTCCCGAGCAGGGACAGGCACCCGGGCCCGACCAGGATGCCGGAGCCGAATAATGGTGGAGCTCGTCCTGTTCATCGTTTTCGGAGCCATTGCCCTGGCCGGAGCCCTGTCCATGGTGTTGCATCCAAACCCGGTCCACGGAGCCCTCGGTCTCATGGCAACGATGCTGTCGATTGCCGTGTTTTACGTGGTGAATTCCGGCCACTTCATCGCCGCCGTTCAGGTCGTGGTCTACGCCGGCGCCGTTATGACGCTGTTCTTGTTTGTCATCATGCTCATTGGAGTTGACCGACACGAGAATCTCGAAGAGAGCCTGCCAATCCAGCGGCCGCTTGCGATCGCGGTCGGCATAGCCTTCCTCGTACTGCTGGGGCTCATCGGCGGCAACGCGTGGATCACCGCACCGGAGGCGGCCTCGCCGCCTAACGGCACCGTGGAGAACATCGCCGATCTCCTCTTCACGGACTGGCTGCTGCCTTTCGAGGTCACGACCCTGCTGCTGATCATCGCCTCGGTCGGCGCCGTCGCGCTCGCTCAATACGACCCGCGGCCAAAGGAATAGCCGTGACGTCAGTGTCAAACTCATGGATGTAACAGCCGGTTGGTATCTCGCTCTCGGAGCGGCCCTGTTCGTGATTGGCGCAAGTGGGATGTTGCTGCGCCGCAACGCGCTCGTGATGTTCATGTCGATCGAGCTCATGCTCAACGCCGTCAACCTCAACTTTGTTGTAATAGGGCGGCACACCGGCGACCTCAACGGACAGGTTGCGGTCTTTTTCGTCATGGTGGTGGCGGCTGCTGAAGTGGTGGTTGGCCTCGCCATCATGATCGCCGTTTTCCGCCGTCGAGCCAGTGCTTCAGTCGACGACCTCGCCACGCTGAAGGGGTAGCCAATGGTGGATTACATCTGGATCATCATTGCGCTGCCATTGACCGGTGCGGTCTTCCTCCATTTCTTTGGGACCCGAATGGGCGAACCGGCCGCAGGGGCCGTGGCGTCTGCAACCATCGGGCTCAGCTTTCTCTATGCCCTGGCCGCCGCGGCCGATTTCTTTACCGGATCGGGTGAGGCGGAGGCTGTTCATCTGTTCGATTGGATTCCTGCCCTCGGTGCCAATGCTCAGCTGCTGTGGGATCCGCTGTCGGCGGTCATGACGCTCACGGTGACGGGCGTTGGCACCCTCATCCACGTCTACAGCATTGGCTACATGCACGGTGATCCTCGCTACGGAAGGTTCTTCACAAACCTCAACTTCTTCGCCGCCTCGATGCTCATCCTCGTCTTGGCGGACAACTTCGGTCTGCTCTTCGTGGGGTGGGAGCTGGTCGGCCTTAGTTCCTATATGCTCATCTCGTTTTGGTTCACCAGGCCGTCCGCCGCCGCCGCCGGCAAGAAAGCCTTCATCGTCAACCGGGTCGGCGACGTCGGTTTCCTCGTCGGCCTCATGCTGATCCTGGCCAACTTCAACACGCTCACATACGGCGCGGTGCTCGAAAATCCGGCTCGGTTCGTCACGGCGGGGACCGCCACTGCCATCACACTTCTGCTGTTGCTGGGCGCCGTCGGCAAGTCGGCCCAGATACCGCTTTTCTTCTGGCTCCCGGACGCCATGGAAGGCCCGACTCCGGTCTCTGCCCTTATCCATGCCGCCACAATGGTCACGGCCGGGGTCTACATGGTGGCGCGCACCGCTTCACTATTCGAGCTGTCAAGCTTCTCAGCGGGTACCGTCGCCACGATTGGAGCTTTCACGGCGCTGTTCGCCGCCACCATTGCCCTCACCCAGCGCGACATCAAGCGGGTCCTCGCCTACTCAACCATCAGCCAGCTCGGGTACATGTTCCTGGCAGTCGGGTCGGGCGCTTACATAGCCGGCATCTTTCACCTGGTCACACACGCCTTCTTCAAGGCACTTCTGTTCCTCGGTTCGGGCTCGGTAATCCATGCCCTGAATGACGAGCAGGACATGGCCAAGATGGGCGGCCTGCGAAAGGTGATGCCGGTGACCCACGCCACGATGGTTGTGGGCTGGCTGGCCATCATCGGCATTCCTCCGCTGGCCGGATTCTGGTCGAAGGACGAGATACTCGCGATCGCGTTTGGCGAAGGCGGGTGGTTCACCTTCCTGTGGGTGATCGGCCTCATCACCGCACTGCTCACCGCCGTCTACATGACCCGCTGGATGTATCTCACGTTCTGGGGAGAATCCCGCTGGGAGGACGGCGTTGAGCCCCACGAATCACCTCCCATCATGACAGTTCCCCTCATTGGGCTGGCGGTCGGAGGCGCCTTCTTCGGGCTGCTCAACACGCCGTTCCGCGGGCCACTCAGGCCGGCCTTCGAACACTTCCTCGAGCCGTCGTTCGAAGGAGTGATCGCGATGGCGCACATTCCGTCGGGAGCCACTCCTTGGAACCTGGCGACCATATCGGTGGTGGCGGCTGCGCTCGGTGCGCTGTTCGCCTACCGACGCTATCGGGGAGCCCGGGCCTACGAAATTCCGCCATTTGCCTCCAAGCGGACTGGGGTGTGGCGGTGGGTGGGCGCCGGCTACTACGTCGATGACATCATTGGCAACCTGCTCGTCCTGCCCGGCAAGCTGGTGGCAGCCTGGACCGCCTTTGTGTTCGACAACGAAGTGATCGACGGGTCGGTGCGGGCAGTAGGCGGGGGAGTACGACGCATCGGAGGATGGCTCCGACCATTGCAGACCGGATTTGTGCGGAGCTACGCGGCCGTCACGTTCGCAGGTGTGGTCGGGTTGCTGGTGTGGTTCGTGGCACGGGGTGTTGGTTGATGGACTTCAACGTGCTCTCGCTCCTCATCTGGCTTCCCGTCGCCGGAGCTGCCATCGTCATCGGTCTGCCTCGCCGTCGGCCCGAGCTGGTGGTTCCCGTTGCATTCGCTCTCAGCATCCTCACGCTCGGGCTGGCCGGCTTCGTTGTGGTTGACTTTGACTTGAGCAACCCCGGGTTCCAGTTCGTGGAGAAGACGGCCATCTGGTCGGATCTCGGCATCGACTACAACCTCGGGGTGGACGGCATCAGCCTGTTCTTAGTGGCGCTCACTTCTTTCCTCTTTCCCATCGCGATCGTTGCCTCGGTAAATATCACCGACC
Source organism: Acidimicrobiia bacterium (assembly GCA_030624805.1). Lineage (GTDB taxonomy): Bacteria > Actinomycetota > Acidimicrobiia > Spongiisociales > SHLN01 > SHLN01. Next base: position 8,619 of record JAUXJL010000009.1, on the reverse strand, counting down.
GGCGCAAAGAGTTCATGGCCACTCTGCTACTGCTCGAAGGCGCCCTCATCGGCGTGTTTCTGAGCCTCGACCTCATTCTGTTCTTCGTGTTCTTCGAAGTGCTCCTTGTCCCGATGTACTTCCTGATCGGATTGTGGGGTGGGGAACGCCGCCTGGAGGCTGCCCTCAAGTTCTTCCTGTACACCGCCCTCGGATCGGCCTTCTTGTTGGTGGGGATCATTTTCCTGTCGGCCCAGGCGAATGACCAATTTGGCAGCCCAACCTTCAACTACCTCGAGTTACTCAACCTCGACATATCCACAACGACCCAGTACTGGCTGTTCGCCGCATTCGGGATTGCTTTCGCCATCAAGGTGCCCCTGTTTCCATTCCACACCTGGCTCCCGGACGCTCACACCGAAGCGCCGACTGCCGGGTCGGTGATCCTGGCGGGCGTGCTGCTCAAGATGGGCACATACGGTTTCCTTCGCTTCAACCTCAACCTGTTCCCGCATGCCGCAGTTGAGCTGGCAGGGTTTCTCGCCGCTCTGGCCGTAGTTGGCATCATTTATGGGGCCGTCGTGGCCATTGTCCAGCCCGATATCAAACGACTCGTTGCGTATTCATCAGTAAGCCATCTCGGCTTCGTGATTCTCGGCATCTTCGCTCTCACATCGCAAGGTGTGTCGGGCGGTGTCATCCAAATGGTCAACCACGGCCTGACTACCGGAGCGTTGTTCTTGCTGGTCGGCATGATCTATGAACGGCGCCACACCCGAGAGATTTCTGCCTACGGCGGCATCCAGAAGGTCATGCCGTTGTTCGCCGGTTTTTTCCTGTTTACCGTCTTCGCCTCCGCCGGGCTCCCGGGTCTCAATGGCTTCGTCGGCGAGTTCCTCATCTTGCTTGGCAGCTACGCCCGCCATCCGATCCTGGCAATCATCGCCGCGGTGGGCGTTTTGCTCGCCGCCGTCTATCTGCTGTGGGCCTACGAGCGGGTGTTCACCGGTGAGCTCGATTCAGATGAGAACCGAGCACTCACCGACATCGGAGTTCGCGAGATTGGCATTCTGGTTCCGATAGTGGCACTCATCATCTTCCTCGGTGTGTACCCAAAGCCGGTTCTGGATCGCATCGAACCGGCGGTTGAGCGGGTTCTGGATCGTATCGAGGACCGCACGGGCTTCGACTCCCCGCTCCGGATTAGCGATGTAACGACCGACGGGGTGGAGGTGACGCCGTGACGGAGATCTCCTACCTCGCAATCGGTCCGGTTATTGCTCTAACGCTCGGCGTGGTGGTCATCCTGATGGTTGAAGTGAGCTTCAAGCCATCCACTTCGTGGCTCGCCGCCACCGCAGGCAGCAGTCTCTTGGGGGCCTTCGTCCTCGGAGTGCTCCAATGGGCGGAGGCCGCAGAAGATCCCGTGATTCGCTTCCGGGGGATGCTGGCGCTCGATCCGTTCGCCGCCTTCGGCGCAGTCGTGCTCACGGTGCTCGGGGCGGTGGCGCTCTTGGTGGCCTGGCCGCTTGTGTTGCAGCAGGGCCGTCGAGCCGCTGAGTTCGTCGCACTTGTCCTGCTGTCTCTCACCGGGATGATCCTCATGGCCGCCGCCGCCCACTTCATCATGCTCTTCCTCGCCCTCGAGGTGGCCTCGATCAGTCTGTACGTGCTGGCGGGCTTCAGCCGTGAGACCGCCGAGGCGGGCGAGGCGTCGGTCAAATACTTCTTGCTTGGGTCGTTCGCGTCGGCAATATTCCTGTATGGCGTTGCCCTGAGCTATGCCGCCACCGGATCGCTCTCTTTGTACGGGACCGCCGCATTCCTGTCAGAGAACCTGCTTCTCGATTCCGCGGCGTTGCTGGCAGGCATCGGCCTGCTCATTGTCGGCCTCGCTTTCAAAGTAAGCGCTGCCCCGTTCCACATGTGGGCACCCGACGTATACCAGGGGGCGGCCAGCGGCGTGAGCGGGTTCATGACCGCCGGCGCCAAGATCGCGGGGTTCGCTGCACTCGCCCGGATCGCGGTCACCAGCTACGCGCCGTATATCAGCGATTGGGCCCCTGCAGTCGGTGTTATCGCAGCCATCTCCATCGTGGTCGGCACGCTGCTTGCTATTGCCCAATCGGATATCAAGCGCATGCTGGCCTACTCATCCGTTGCTCATGCTGGTTTCATTCTCACCGGCCTCGTTGCCGGTCTCGACGGAGTCCCTTTCATCTGGTTCTATGTTGTCACGTACGCGTTTCAGGTGCTGGGGGCGTTCGCCGTTGTGTCCGTGGTGTCAGGACCGGCTGGAACGCGTTCCCCCCTCACCGACTACGCCGGGCTGGCGCAGCGGGCCCCGGCGCTCGCCGGGTCGCTGGCGTTGCTCATGCTCTCTATGGCGGGAATTCCGCTCACCGCCGGGTTCCTGTCCAAGTTGTATGTGTTTCGTGAGGCAGTCGACGCCGGTTACTTGTGGCTTGTATTGATCGGGGCCGTGGCGTCGGTAGCCGGCCTCTTCTTCTATCTTCGGGTAATAGTGCTCATGTACATGAACCCACAGGGGGAACAAACCGCCGGGGCGGCCGGTTCGCCTGGAGTCAGCGACTCATTGCGCATTGCATTGACCGGCGTTGCAGTGGTGACGCTGGCATTCGGAATAGTCCCAGGACCGCTCCTCGATGTCGTCACGACTGCCCTTCCCCTCTGATGTGATGCGTCGTAATTCTGTGCTGATCTTGCCGAGGATTCGGCGTTCATGGCCGGGACACAGGACGAGGGCATAGTGGGACTACGTGCCGGACGGCAGTCCGAAGGCAGCCCACGCAGTCGGGGTCCGGCGAGATTCTGTGGACTTGCCGCCCTGGACACCGGACGCCATCGGCTGGTCGCTCCGCTGTTGAGCGTCGGGTTGGTAATTGCGTTTGTTCTGCCACTGCCTGTCGGCGCCATCTCGACCGCGGGGACCGTGTTCGTACAGGAAGGTCGGGTGATCGAGGAGGATCTGTTCGCGGGCGCTTCCCGGGTAGTGGTCGACGGCACCATTAAGGGCGACCTGACGGTGATGACTCGGAGCTTGGTAATCAACGGGGTCGTCGAAGGCGATGTGAATGGGCTGGCGTGGACTATGGATATCGCTGGTCAAGTGGGTGGAAGCGTCCGGGCGGTTGGCTGGACAGTAGATGTGAGTGGCTCGGTGGGGGACGATGTGTTATCTCTGGCGCGTAGCCTCGAGGTCGAGGGCGCGGTCGGTCGGGATGTTCTGGTTGCCGGTGTTTCTGCCCGCAACTCGGGCACCGTAGGAGGTGAGTTCCGGGGAGAGTTGCTGTGGGGCCTCTACGTCGACGGGGCGGTGGGAGAGACCATCGACGTTGGGATACATCGGCTGACGATTACCGACTCTGCCACGGTGGGTTCAGGCGTGAACTGGCGCCAGGGGCTGATCAGTCAGAACGTGCGGGGATGGACGGCCCGGACCGAAATATCGACAACGGCCGACCTCGGCCTCGTAGCCGAGGTACAACCTATTCCCACCGACATCAGGACGCGGGCGCTCCGGTTGCTATTCCAGATGCTCCGGTTCGTCGGCCTGCTATTCACCGGCATACTGCTCATTCACCTGTTCCCGCGATTCACCGAAAGAGCAGTCGGCAATGCCTGGTCCCGGCCGGCCTTGACGCTCCTGGTTGGACTTGGCGTTTTCGTCCTGCTGCCGGTCGCCGCCCTTCTCTCACTGTTCACAGTCGTCCTGGCTCCGGTCGCGTTCCTGACGATTGGCCTATGGGTGTTTGGCCTCTTCGCTGGAGCCCTCCCGTCCCTGGCCGCCCTTGGCCGTCGCGTTACCGGTAAGGGCCTGCTCGGATCCTTCCTCGTAGCCGCGTTCGCGTGGCGGCTTCTCCGCCTCATCCCAATCGCTGGATTCCTCATCTACCTTCTGTTTGTGATCTGGGGGATGGGAGCCTGGACGCTGAGCATGTGGCAGGCATGGCGAGCCTCCGGACGCAATCTCGAGTCCGAACACGTCTCACACCCATCCCACCTTTCGGAACCGGGCCCGAGAATGCAGCTCCTGGGACTCGACGTGCCGAGCGACAGTTGACCAGCCTTACTTGCCGCCGACCAGCAGAGGAACCTCGCGCTCCTCATCCATGAGACCACCGTGCTGCCCGATGAGCCGTTTGTCACTGTGCGCATGCAAGAGCACGGAGTCGTCGTCTGACAACAACACGCCATCTGGCACCCGATCGTTGAATGTCTCGTGAAAGGGTGGTGGCCCCCACCAGTCCAGGATCTCTTCGGCATCGATCCACGTGGCAGGCAAGGCCGCAAACTCCGGGGACTCCTCTCCTCGCACAAACATGACCCGGCTATCGCCATAGAAGGTCCGGTCCTTCTCCAGCTCCTTGGGAATACGTACTCGCTTTGATTCAGCGAAGTCGACATGGCCGTGGTCGGCGGTCCCAACCATCACTGCGGTCCTTGGTAGCCGGTTGGCGATGCCGTCCCAAATACGAGAGGCCACCGTTAGCGACTCGACGTATTCGGCCGAGTTCTGGCCGTAGGAGTGGGCGGCGAAGTCGACATGGGGCACGTACGTAAATATCAGCCGGCCCGGCTCACCGGCCAGGTCGACGGTTGCGGCAACCACCTCATCCTCTGTGAATACCGGCTCGAATCGGCATCCCCGGTAGAGGGCTCTCGACAACCCGGAACCGGCGAAATGACCCGGCTGAACTGTGATCGGCTCCCTCCCTAACGCCGCCAGACGCTCCCACAAGTTTGGTATGGGGAGCATGACGGACGTGTCGAGCTCGAGTGGTTCCCCCCACAGCGTGGTCCACTTGATCGTATTGACCACGTGGCCGACCTGGGGCATCCACAGCTGGTAACCGAGCAGCCCATGCTGCGACGGCGGCAGCCCGGTGGCAACGGTGGCCAGGCTCACGGTTGTTGTGGTGGGGAACACAGCGTCGATCGTGCCTGCCTGGTCGGCTGAAAGAGTTGCGGCAGGGTGGTTGAGCTGGGCGGCACCGAGCCCATCGAACATGACAAGCACATAAGTGGGTGCGTCGGGGATCGCCGCCGCCAGGGAATTCTGCAAGCGGGGAAGCAGCGGAGCGCCACCAAGCCGTCCCTCCAATTCGGCCATGAGATTGACCAGGCTGCCACCCGCGTAATCGGGTGCTCGGATCATCGTGTCCAAGCTAGTGAGGCGGGCACTCACTACACCAGCTGCCCGCCGATTAGACGGCTGCTTCACGAGGTATCTCGGCTTTTATGATGCCAATCGTCAAGGCCGCAACGGCCATCACTAGCTACAGGCGTGTAGTCGTGTCAGAGCCGCGACCCACTCGAAGGAAACGTACGGTGAGAGGGTTGAATGCCGCGGCAGTGATGTCGGCAACGGACACCATCACCATTGTCCTACTGGGTACTCCGCCCGGCCGCCGCCACTCGTCAGCGCAGCCGTGGTCGCGTAGGGTGGTTGGAAGGCATAAAAAGGCCGTCCGGCCCGATCGGCATGAGCTTCTGAGCCACACCCCTCCTTGCCTATACTCGTCGCAGTCCGTCGCCCGGCAGGCCGAGGAGCGAGGTTGTCGGAGTACTTTGACCAATACCTGACCGTGCTCGCCTTCGGCGCTTTTGGCGCTGTTCTGGTTGGGCTGTTGCTCGGTGTGGCATCCCTCATCCGCCCGAGCGATCCAACCCCTGCCAAGCTGGAGACCTACGAGTCCGGCATCGACCCAATTGGTGGCGCGTATAGCCAGACCCACATCCGCTATTACGTATTCGCTCTGCTCTTTCTCATCTTCGATGTCGAAGCTGTATTCATTTTTCCATGGGCCCTCCAGCTGGAAACGCTTGGAGCCTTTGCCTTGTGGGAGATGTTCATTTTCATCGGCATACTGCTGATGGGACTGCTGTACACCATTCGTAAGGGGGTCCTGAAGTGGGAGTAATCGAGCGGTTCGGAGCCCCCAAGCCGCTGTCGTGGCTACTCAACTGGTCGCGCAAATATTCACTGTGGTTTTTCCAGTTCGGTTTGGCTTGTTGCGCGATCGAGCTGATGGCTGCCTCCGGGCCGCGCTATGACTTCATGCGCTTCGGCATCATTCCGTTGCCGGCCTCGCCTCGACAAGCAGATCTCATGGTGGTGGCCGGGACCGTCACCGACAAGATGTCTCCGGCAGTGCGGCGTCTCTATGACCAGATGCCAAGCCCCAAATACGTCATCTCTATGGGTTCGTGCTCCAACTGCGGCGGGCCGTATTGGGATTCGTATTCGGTGACCAAAGGCGTCGACCAGATCATTCCTGTTGACGTATACGTGCCCGGCTGCCCTCCGCGGCCCGAGGCGCTCATGGAAGGCATTGTGCTGCTGCAGGAGATGATCACCACCGAAGACGTTCAAGAGAAGTGGAAACAGCGTGACCACCAACTCACCTGACGAACCGGCCGTCGAGACCGGGGAGGCTCCTGCAGAGTCGGCAGGAGAGGAGCCGGCCGGCGATTCTGGTACCGCCGACCTGGCCGCTCGGATCGCCGAGCTCGCCGGAGCTGAGTCGTGGTCGGCCGACTTCGGGAACGCCAAAGTTCGAGTTGACCGCGCCCGGTGGATCGAAGCCGTCCAGGCTGTCCGCGATGGCGCCGACCTGGAGTTCTTCTCGTTTCTGTCAGCGGTCGATTGGAGCAACGAAGTTGCCGTTGGTGACCCGCTAGAAGAGGCTGTTGAGGAGCGATACGAGGTCATCGTTCGGCTTTCGAGCACTCGGACCAACGATTCGGTGACCATTTCCACCGATCTCCCCAAGGACGATGCTCGCCTGCCCACCCTGGTTGGCATGTTCGGTGGCGCCAATTGGCACGAACGGGAAGCTGCCGAGATGTTTGGCATCGAATTCGAAGGCCACCCGAACTTGAGCAAGCTCTACCTCACGGACGAATTCGAGGGATATCCCCTTCGGAAGACGTTCCCCTTGCTGAGTCGCGAGATCAAACCCTGGCCCGGCATGGTGGACGTCGAGGACATGCCGAGCACCGAAAACCCCGAGGTTGAACCAGAAGGAGTTGCCGGCGAGGCGGCAGCCGTAAGAGAAGAAGGAGTTGCGGAGCAACTCCCAAGCAACGCCGAAGGTGTTGCCGGCGTGGCGCAAGGACAGGCTATGCCCCAGGGTGATTCCCCCCAGGGAGATGAAACGGCCGAGGACGGGGACGATGAGTCGTGAGCCAGACGCTGGATCCCCTCGATCCCCTCGCCGCCGCCCACGTCTCAGAGGTTGCCGTTTCTGTCGAGCTTCAGACGCCCGGGATGACGCTCAACATTGGTCCTCAACACCCGTCGACTCATGGAGTGCTTCGGCTGGTTGCTGAACTGGACGGAGAGCGCATCACCAACGTCGAGCCGGTCATCGGGTACATGCATCGCGGGTACGAGAAACTGTCGGAAGTGCGGACCTACCCCCAGATCACCGCCCTGGTCAACCGCATCGACTGGGTCTCGGGATTCGCAAACGAGATCCCACTCATGACCGCCATCGAGCGGCTCATGGAGATCGAGGTGCCCGAGCGGGCCCTGTCTATCCGTCTCATCCTCACCGAGCTGGCCCGCATCGCCTCCCACCTCGTGTTCCTCTCTTCGTACCCACTCGAGCTCGGAGCCGCTACCCCGCTCATGCACGCACTGCGGGAGCGTGAACACGTCCTCGAGCTCATCGAGGCTGTTACCGGAGGTCGATTCCATCCCAACTTCAATCGCATCGGCGGTGTTAAGCCGGCCGCCGGCGGCGGGACAACACAGAAGAAGGTCGCCCAGGATTTGCCGCAGGGCTTTCTAGAGGGAACCCGGGCAGCCATGGACAAAGTCGTCGCAGTGTGCGACGACATGGACACGCTCGTCTTGGGCAATGAGATCTTCATGGCACGCACCAAAGGTGTGGCGCCGATCCCAGCCGACAAGGCCGCCGCTTACGGAGTTTCGGGACCGAACCTCCGAGCGTCCGGTGTTCCGTTCGACCTCAGGAAGCACGAGGACTACCTGCCATATCACAAGTACGAGTTCGACGTGGTGACCGCCGAGAATGGTGATTGCTTCGATCGCTATCAGGTCCGCCTCGAGGAAATCCGCCAGTCGGCGCGGATCGTGACTCAGGCAATCGAGGCGATTCCGACCGGACCGCTCCAGGCCAAGGTTCCGCGGGTTATCAAGGTTCCGAGGGGAGAAACCTACGTCCGGGCTGAGAACCCAAAGGGCGAGATGGGCTATTACCTGGTTTCGGATGGTGGGCGTATTCCCTACCGGCTCAAAATCCGGAGCGCCTCGTTCTCCAACCTTTCGATCCTCCCCTGGGCGCTCAAGGGCCTTATCGTCCCCGACATCATCGCGTTGTTGGGGAGCCTTGACTTCGTCCTCGGAGACGTGGATCGATGAGCAAATCCAGCTACCAGCTATCAGAGAGTAAGAGCCACCAGCTACCAGCTACGAAGAGTCGCCAGCTACCAGCTACCAGTTATCTGTCAACGCGAGGCTGGCCCGCGGAGAGGCAACTATGGCGCTCGATAGCAGGAGCGACAGATGAGGGTGATTGCCTCTTCGGTGCGGGGTTCACCCACAGAGATAACTGGCGACTGGCAGCTGGCGACTGGCGACTGGCGACT
>JAUXJL010000110.1 GCA_030624805.1 Acidimicrobiia bacterium | reverse complement strand
TCGCCGAATTGCAGTCCGATGTTGGCTGCGGAGATCTGGAATTCTTCACAATTGTCGAGAACGCAACGTTCGCTCGCTGCGATCAATGGGTAGCCGAAGGCCATAGCCGTCACGAGGATCCGCTGATGCTCAACACTGAACAGTGTTTCTGATGCGCTCCTCTCGCACCGGCTTCAACAGGTTCATTGAACATTGACGTGACTTCCGCCGAAACCGCGCATTGTGGTATTTGTTGAGCGGAGTTGCCGGCGTGCCTCAGGGTCACGCCGTCCCGAGATCGGAATATCGAAGACTCCCATCGCCCTGACCAATGCCTTTCCAAGCCCTGGCCAATGCCTTTCCAACCAATGCCTTTCCAATCTGTGGCCCCGGGTACCATTCCGTCCCGTGACGGCAGCCCAATCCACGGTCTACTACGACTCCGATCTTCGGCGTCGGCCCCTCGTCGCTGAGTTCCAGAACTTCTGGAGATACCGGGGCCTGATTCGCCTGCTCGTGGCGCGCGACCTTACGGTTCGTTACAAGCGGTCGGTGCTCGGTGTGTGGTGGACGATACTCAATCCGATGCTCACGATCGGCGTGCTGTGGATCGTGTTCTCCAATATTTTTGGCCGGGGCGGCGTTCTCGACGAGCCGTATGTGATCTATCTGACGGCCGGCATTCTGCTCTCGACCTACTTTTCACAGGGCGTGATCGCGGCCGGATCGGCCATCGTCAACAGCCGCAACATCCTCATCAAGATGTACATACCCCCGGAGATATTCTCACTGGCAGCCTCAGTCGCCGCCGCCAGTCATTTCGTCCTCAGCCTCATACCGCTGTTCATCCTCCAGCTGGTGCTCGGCCAGGGGATTCCGTGGACGGTGGTGCTCGTCCCTATTCCGGCGATCCTCATGCTGATGTTCATCACCGGCGCCGGGCTACTGATCGCGTCTGCCGCCGTCTATTACCGCGATGTGCTCGATATCTCCCGGGTGGTGACACAACTCCTCAATTACCTGATCCCGACCTTTTGGACCCTGGATTTTGTCGAGGGAACGGCAGTCGAACTGATAGTCAAGGCAAACCCGGTCTACTCCTACCTCGTGATCTTCCGCTGGTGGGTGTACGGCGGAGACCGGCCTCCCAACTGGACGATTGCTGTGATGTTCGGCTCGGCGGTGGTTGTCCTGGTCCTGGGGGTGTACGTGTTCTCGCGTAACTGGCGTCGGGTGGCGGTGCGACTGTGATCGTTTCCCCTCCCATCGAGGTTCTGGACGTGTCGCTCCGCTACCGGGTTGATCGCTCGAACGTCGGCACCATCAAGGAAGCCGCCTTCCGAACGTTGCGACGGCAGCAAAAGATGGAATCGATTCAAGCGCTCGATGGTGTGACCTTCTCGGTCAACAAGGGCGAAATATTCGGAGTGGTCGGCCCAAACGGGGCAGGGAAGTCAACCCTCATGAAGGTGATTGCCCGGGTCTTGCCGCCCACCGACGGCCGGGTGCTCGTGCGTGGCCAAGTGGCGCCGATGATCGAGCTCGGATCCGGCATGAACCCCGAACTGACGGCCCGGGAGAACATCATTCTGTACGGCGCGCTGCTTGGGCGAGATCCCCGGCTCATACGCGAGCGAGTCTCCGCCATCGTTGAATGGGCAGGTGTCGAGGAGTTCGTCGACGTCCCCACCCGCACCTTTTCCTCCGGCATGATGGCTCGGCTTGCCTTCAGTGTTGCAACCGACATTGATCCGGAGGTGCTCGTGGTTGACGAGGTGCTGTCGGTTGGAGACAAAGCGTTTCGGGCCAAGTCTCAGCTGCGTATGAACGAGCTCATTGCCGGCGGAGCGGCGGTAGTGATTGTTTCGCACTCGATTCCGCTGCTCAGAGAGTTGTCAACCCGGGCGCTGTGGCTCGACCACGGCCAGATCAAGATGCTTGGTGCTGCCGCCGAGGTGCTCGACGGCTACGAGGCCTCTGGTTAGCGGGCCAGCGCCGCCTTCCGGGGTGCGGTCGGGAGCGCCTCCAGCCAGCTTCCGAATTTCTCAGTTTGTGCTTGTCTGAGTGCTCCGAAGTCGACTTCTGCGAGTCTTTCGACGGCGGCCTCCCAGGCCGAATCGTCACCCATGAGCTCAGCGATGTGGCCGGCCAGCTCGTCGGCAGTTGTGCCCACCCGCACGAGATCTGTCAGGCTGGGAGCGAGCATGGCAGCCGCCGGGGTGGATACCACCACCGGTAGTCCATGTGACAACGCCGTCGCGATGCGGCCACCGGTTCCAGTCGCATAGGGAAGCGGCACAACCAGCAGTCGGGCCGCCCCCAGTTCTTCTGACAAGCTCGGTTGCCAGCCGCCAACCTCGATTCTGGTGGGGTGGTTCCACACACTCCGGTAGGCGGCCGCGCCATTGCCGACTATCCGCATCGATAACGAACGACCCATTTGGGCCTCAACCCGGCTTGCGATCTCATCGATCCACCACTCGATGGCTTGCGTATTTGGGCGATGGAGAAGGTTGCCGATGAACAGAAGTGAGCCATCCGGTGGTGGTCTGCCAACCTCACCGGTGCCGAGGGCGACGAAGGCTGTGACGGGCACTTCAGGATTCAGGCGCCGCAAGACATCCGCATCCGGACCGGTGGCAACCACAACCCCTTCGGCCGCTCCCACTTCGAGGATGTCCGGCACGGCGCTGGCACCGTCCTGATCGCCGTCCTCGTGAGCAGTGGAGAATCGCACCGTACCAAGGTCAAGGACGACCGCGGTGTCGGGCGAGAGTTTACGTACCATCTGTGTGATCCGGGTTCCGAGGGAACGGTCGGAAATCACGACGGTGTCCCAGTCGAGCTGTCTGATCAGCTCCTGGAGCCACGGATGCTCCTGTGTGGGTGGACGGAGATCCCAGCGTCCGGACTGCGGCTGAGCCACCCACCGCACCCCCATGGCCTCGAGCTCTTTGCTGTCGGTTCCATCAGTGTGGGTGGCCCATACGACCACCTGGCGTCCCTGGCTCATCAGTGCCCCGATCATCTCGAGATGGCGGGCGTCGACCCCGGATCGTGAAGAATCGGGGATATGCGTGGCGGTCCACAACACCCGGCTCCCATCTTGCCGGTTGAGGAGCACGCTCAAGTCCGAGTCGATGGAAGACTGAAAATGGAGCTGGTTGAGGCTGTCGGCGAAGTCGGCCTGCAGCCGGTTCCGGCCCAGGGCGAGCTCGGTGCCCGAAACCGGCTCTGGTGGGTGGGGCGGCACGAACGCCACGGCGCGGGTTTCGACCTCGATGTGGCCTCCGCCTGCCGTAAGACTGAGAGCAAGGTGGGCGGCCTGATAGGGGGAGCCGTCCAACTCGAGGTTGAACCCCCCGGCGACGAAGAACTGCTGGGCTCGTATGAGCAAAGAGCCGATAGAGCTCACGTGAGTTCGGTACGGTCCTCGGAGGAGCCAGTTTGGCAGGGCTCCACCCCGAAACAGCGGTGTGATCTCGTCTGCGGCGGCCAGATGGCTTCCGGCTTCAACAACCCTGCCGTCATGTGCACGCCACTGGAGCGCGACCGCCACGTTCGAAGGGTCGGCCTCAGCTCGCTCGACGGCATACCGAAGACAGCGTGGGTCGAGCGTCACACCAGGTACGAGCATCATCAGGTAGCTGCCGTTGGCTTCCCCGGCATGGCCGTTGGCAATTTCGGCCGGAGAGCCGCCCTCGTCGACATGCCCCGTTACGATCTGCACGACGCCCGGATAATCGCTGCTCTCAACCGACGCAGCGGTGTGTCGGGCAGCCGGGGTTGACCCATCGCCGCCGATGATGATCGAAACGACCGGCCAGTCGTTCACCAACGGTCTCGCATCGCCCGGTTGAGCAGGCCCCATTTCCATGGCAGTGCCAGACGGATGCGGTCCCGAAAGCCATGGCTCTCAGCCCACTGTTTGACGTCTGCGTCCGGGCCGGCCCCGGCGGCTGAAGATCCGGAGTCCTCGCCCGATGCAACAACCGGCTGGGGGAGTGAACCGGTATCTGTGATCCAAGCGGGTGCATGATGGGAGTGGCTGAACCTGCCACGAGCAAAGCCGGCAACCGGTACCGCCAGCAGGTTGACCCGATGTACGTTGGCCAAGCTGCCGGCACTTTCGACCACGTCTTGCAGCGTGGCATCGCTCCCCATCATCCGGCGGATCGAGGGCCACGACTCGGTATTGAAGCCGAGAAGGTCGAAGACCGGCCGGCCCGGTCTGGGTTCACCGTGATAAGGGCCGGGCTCACAGACCATGATCAGCCCGCCGCGCGCAGACCCCGGCAGTTTCCAGAGTCGCCGTGCCGACCACGATCCCTGGTTGGTGTGGAGCACCACTGCGGCTGACTCGCCGACCAGACGATCGACCACTGGCACCAGCTCGTCAAGTGGTCCGTCCACGGCAATGAGAACCGGGTTCTCGTTGGGAGCCTTGCTCAGGGTGGCTTCGGAGAACCGCGGAGCATCAAATGTGGGCCCGTCCAACACAATGCTGCCCACCTTGGCAGCCGCGTCGGAAACCGCTCGCACGGCCAGGTCAGAAACTCGAGCCGCTACCACTACGTCGGCTTGGGCCAGGAGGCCCTCGGCTACGCCATCGCTGGAAGGCTCAGCAATTCGGATCCTGTCGCGGAGGCCTGCCGGGAGTCCGGCGAGGACGATGTCGCGGGTGGTCTCAACCCCGATCGCTATGTCCGGATGGATGACGGCCACAAGGGTGTTGTCGTCGGTTTCTACCCGGCCAATTCCCCGCTCAACCAGTGAGGCGAGCCCGGTTGGGCTCTCGCTCAGCGCCACCAGCGCGACCATGGCGGCCGGTCCGCTCGGCGGTGGCGTCGTTGGGAGCGGGTACAACGAGTAGCGGGGCGGCAGTCGGGTGGGGTCGAGGCCGTAGGCGTCGGCTCCGACGTCGCTCAAAAGGAAATCGGCCGACGCCAACGTACCCGTCAGCGACCACAGGGTGCGTCCGTGGCGTGCGAACAACTCAGGTGCCGCGCTGACGAGTCGGAGGTCGCGGATCGGCCCTGCTCCGAGCGCAATACCGCGCGGGATGGAAGCTAACCGCGGCTGATGCCACGCCCAGTCGGTACTGTGGGCCGAGTCATACAGGACGACGTCAAACGGCGTGTCGATGTGGAGCTGGAGCAGTATCCGAGCTTGTAGCTGGTCGGATGTTTCGTACTGGCCTTCGGCGAGCAGCACGGTGCGTTTCGGTGACACATGTATGGGAATGCCGGCCTGGCGGAGGAGGTCGGTCCCATCGCTCTCATAGTCCACGAACACGACCACTTCATTCTGTCCCCGCTCGTCGACAATCCACTCGGCGTCAATCGGGCCCGAGGCAAGCTCGCGACGGCGCGGGATTATCGAGGCAACGTAGGCGATTCGCATTAGTGGTGGTCCTTCATGCTTCCGGCCGGCGTCTCGATGTCGGGCTCCCTTGCGTGACGCTCATGGTAAACAGGCCCGACGGCTGGAGGAGCTACGGGGAACTGCTCAACAATCCGTCGATTGCGACAACTGATAGTTCGGCCGCATCTCCGTCGCCGTACGGGCTCGGGATTCCGGCCAGCCGATCGTGGACTGCAGCCAGGTCGGAGATCCACTCGCCGACCACGCGGCTGATATCGGGGCCCGGCAGGACGATCTCGGCGAACGTTCCCAGGACCTCCGGCCGTTCGGTGGATCGACGGACCACGAGTACCGGCCGTTTCAGGACGCTGACCTCTTCCTGCACGCCACCTGAGTCGCTCACGAGCGCGGCACACTCGGCTGAGAGGGCCAAGAACTCCTGGAACCCGACAGGTTCCACCACCTGAAGACGCCCCAGTTGAGCACGAAGGCCAAATGACTCGATGCGTTGGCGGGTGCGCGGGTGCAGTGGCAGGATGGTCGGAAGTGCGACGGCAGCCAGCTCATCGAGGATTACGCCAAGGGTCTCGGGGTCGTCGACGTTTTCGGGACGGTGGAAAGTGGCCAGCACGTAGCCGCCGGGGGTGACCGCGTGACGATCCAGGAACTCGGCTCGATTCTTCGGAAGGAGAGTTCGGACGGCTTCCACCACAGTGTTGCCGGTCACTGCGATGCGCTCGGCGGGGATCCCGCTCTCCAGCAGGTTGGTCCGGCTTACTTCAGTCGGAGCACAGCACAGATCCGAGAGCATGTCGGTGAGTATGCGGTTGTGCTCTTCCGGCATATCTCGGTCGAATGACCGCAGCCCTGCTTCGATGTGCACGAGGGGTGTCTCGGTGGCGTTGGCGGCCAATGCGGCTCCGGCCGTCGTGTTCGTGTCACCCTGGACGACAACCGCCGAAGCCGGCCTGTCCGCCAGGTGCTCTCCGATCCGCCGGGTTGTGTCTCCGATCTGCGTTGCCCGCGTCTCGCCGCCGATCTCGATGCGATGGGAGGGTTCGGGAAGCCCAAAGGCATCGAAGAACACTTTCGAAAGGCCGGCGTCATAGTGCTGTCCGGTGTGAACGACTCTGGCTCGTTCTCCGAGCAAGCGGATGATGGGGGCCAGCTTGATGATTTCGGGGCGGGTACCGAGGGCGACGACGATTGAGTGCGAGTTGGACATTGAGAGTCCCGGGTAGCCTGCGGGCTGCGATGTTACGCATCCTTCTCCTCGTTTCCCAGATCCTCGTGGTTGTCCTGGCCGGCTACAACCTGCTCGTGGCCCTGTGGGGGTTGCCAGACCAACCCAACCTTCGGCGCGGCCCGCGCCGGCGCAATGTGCGGGTTGTCATACCGGCTCATAATGAGGGAGCGGTCGTTGGTTCGTTGCTGGGAGACCTGGCGGCCCAGGAGTACCCGGTAGCCCAGGTCCGCGTGGTGGTGATCGCTGATCGATGCATCGACGACACGGTG
>JAUXJL010000086.1 GCA_030624805.1 Acidimicrobiia bacterium | reverse complement strand
GCCCGCCCTCGTCACGTCCGGAGACGATGTCGCCGGTGTCGCCCGCTTCCTCCCGCCTGGAGCCGATAGCTACCGGGCGGCCGATGTACTCGACTACTTGCTCTCAAGTCAGGAAAGCGCCTCCAAACCGGTCGGTTAGCTCCCGGCGATCTGAAGACGAGAGGAGCACATGGCAAAGAATGCAGCATCGCTGAGTGCTGGTGGAGTTTCAACTCCGGTCGGCCGCTCGGGAGATCAGTCAGAGGCTCCTCAGCACAGCCAGGGCGGCCTGCTTCCGGTCCTGGGCCTCACCGGATACGGACTCGGTCTCGCTCTCTCCCCCAACCGATCGGGAGCCGACCTCCCGGGATCGGGAGCCGACCTCCCGGGATCGGGAGCCGACCTCCCGGCTCGGGAGTCGACCGCCCGGCTCGGGAGTAGCGAGGTAACTGTCTCGTTCGAGTTCACCGAGTCTCCAGCCGCTTCCTCTAACCGTCTCATGGCATGTTTGAATGCATCGATCGAGGCCTCGGCCTCCGCAACGGCAGCCTGCAATTGAGAAACAGTCTGTGTAAGCGAGGCATGCTCGGCCCACATGTTCCGGAGCAGCTTCTCAGCCGGATCGGCGGCGGATGTGACGTGACTCTCGTCTTCCTTCAATCGGGTCCCGGCCTCGTCTGTGCCGTCGGCACCACGGAGGCCGTTGGCCAGCCTCTCCAATTCGACGACGAAGCCGGCAGTCCCAAGCTCCCATTCGGACTCGGGCCGCATCCCGTCGGCGTTGATTCTCGCCGGAGCAGCCAGCTCTCGTCTGGTACCAGCAGCAGAGGAGGAGCTCTGGAGCAGGGCCGCAGTGCTCTGACGGACAGCCTCGGTGGCTTGCCGCGCTTCAGGCATGATTTGGGCTATTTCCGCGCCAGCATCCACATCAAGACCGTCCATAAGTCTCGATCGATCCCCCCTGAAATCGTTGCGGCCGGCGGTGCCCATTGGTTCTTGCTCCTGCTCTTATGGCGTGCGCGTCATGGATTCCTTCGGCACAGCCAAAACAAATCCACAGGTTCACTGTTCCGAACGCCGGGGTAACTAGTCACCTCCGTTCGAGGACGTGACTAGTCACCGGCGGAGGCGGATCGTGAAATCGGGCATCCCGCACCAAACGGCCAATCGAGCACCTGGAGATCGCACCCCGATCCACGCCGCATCCGCCTGAACTGCCGCGATACAGTCGCCCTATGACTACCACACCACCCATACAGTGGGTCCCAAACGAGCGGGCCGGTTCGATCACAGACAGCAAAGCGGTCGCCGCCAATTTTCCGGATGGCATCTTCGAACAAACCCGGGCATTTCACCAGCAGGTCCCCGGCTACCAGATAAGCCCGCTCAGAAAGCTCTCCCACCTGGCGACAATGCTCGGTTTGGGCGGCATTTGGGTGAAGGACGAATCGGTGCGACTCAACCTCAACTCCTTCAAGGTGCTGGGAGGCTCGTTCGCCATCTATCAATTCATCAAGCGCCGGCTAGGCAAGGAAGAGGAGCGATTGTCCTTCGAGGAACTCATCTCAGAAGAGACTCGCGCCGAGCTCGGCGGGCTCACGTTCGCGACCGCCACCGACGGCAACCACGGCCGGGGTGTGGCATGGGCCGCCGAGCAGCTCAAGTGCAGAGCAGTCATATACGTTCACAAGGACACCTCACCGGCTCGTATTCAGGCGATCGAGAACTACGGGGCCACCGTGCACATCGTTGACGGAACCTACGACGATGCCGTCCGCCGGGCGGGCGAGGAAGCCGATGCCCATGGATGGCAGGTCATCTCCGACACGTCATGGGAGGGCTACGAGGATGTCCCGCGCTGGGTCATGCAGGGGTACACGACCATGTTGTCGGAGACCCAGGATGAACTGGACAGCCACGGCCTCGTCAAACCGACCCACGTGTTCGTACAGGCGGGAGTCGGGGCTCTGGCCGCAGCGGTTGCGGGGTTCTACTCCAGCCGATTTGGAGCCGACCGACCTACCCACGTTGTGGTGGAACCGGCCACCGCCGATTGTTTATACGAATCAGCCCGCATTGGCGACGGTGCCCCCCACGATGTCGGCGGCGATCTCCAAACCATCATGGCCGGCCTGGCGTGTGGAGAACCAAGCCCGATCGCCTGGGGCGTGTTGTGGGATTGCGTCGATGCCTTTGTGTCATCCCCCGACTACGTAGCCGCCAAAGGTATGCGGGTCTATGGAGTTCCGCTGGCCGGCGACCCATTCATTGTGTCCGGCGAATCAGGAGCCGTCACGCTCGGGGCGCTCACTTTTGTCGCCGACGACGCTCGTTTCAGCGACCTCAAGGATTACCTGCGCCTCGGCCCGGACTCGCAGGTGCTCCTCATCAACTCCGAAGGCAACACCGACCCTGACTATTTCCGTCGGGTCGTGTGGGAGGGAGCCAACTCGGTGCCGATCGATTACCGCAAGGAGATGTCGGCCGTCTAGCGACGTGCTGTCGCTGGGTGGCCTTCGGCCCCCGTGGCAGTTGCGTCGCAACAGCTTATCTGGGTGGCTTCGGAGCCGTCCTCATGCAGGCGACTAGTCGCCGGCGGATTCCTTAGAGCTCGACGAGCCCTTTGAAGATTCCTTAGAGCTCGACGAGCCCATTGAAGATTCCTTGGGAGACGCCTTGGTCGCGTCTTTTTTAGAGTCTTTGGGCTTGGCAGCTCCGGATTTGCCGGAACGGCCGCCCGGGTCGCCAACGCCGCGATAAACGGTGGTCTGCTTCTTGGAGAGCTTGTCGTGCCGTGGGCATGATCCAACTGATCCGGACCGCCACTTGCCGTGGCAGTAATGACTCGTAGCCAAGTGCGTTACTCCTCTTGTTCAGCGGGGTATTCAACCAGACCGATGGGCCGGGTGTTCCCTAACGGCGGTAGGGGATGACCTGCACCCCTCCCCCCGACCCGGGCACCACCAGAAGATTTCGCGCTTCGGCAGCCTCGACGGCAGCCGCTACGGCCTGGGCATCGGTGCTCTCGCCATTGGCGTCGAGTCGGTGAAGCACTGTCACCCGGGCTCCTGACAGGTCCCGAACGGCCGTCGCGAACACCTCGTCGGCCGTCACGAGCACGACCTGCTTGGGTGGCTCGGGAGCCGGCGCGGTGGATCTGCGCTCTTGCCGGAGGACGAGGAAGTGGTATACGGCGACGGCCCCCACAGCAACGATGAGGGCCACCGGCACCTGGATGTCATCCCGTAGCCGACCGCCCTCTTCGCCGAGTACCTCGTTGAAGACTGCAACCAGCAGCACAATCAGCGACACAACTGCGACGGCGCCCGCGATCCCGACGACGGTAAACAGGTAAACCCGCCGGGTCGGCGATGCAGCTTCGGAGGCGTCGACCCGCACAGAACGGTTGGTGCGCATCCAGGCCTGGGCCCAGACCGGAGCCCCGACGGCCAGGGTGGTCACTGCACCGAGCAGGATGTTGATCTCGGAGACCATGCTGTCTTCGGGCGGGAACACAACTTCCAGAAACCCGATCACGAGTATGACGGTGCCGACGATCCCGGTCACGAGCCCGACAGCCGCGATGACATAGTCGTATACACGTTGCACCTCTGAGCGGGCGCCCCGGCTCGGCCCCAGGACGCGGCGATGATAGAACCACACCCCAAGCCCGACAATAAGGGCCGAGACGGCCGGTAGGAACTCCTCGAAGTGTCTGACGGCCGACGAGTTGTCGGGGTCGCCCAACCACCATTGCAATGATCCGTAGAGACTGATGCCGACACCGACCACGGCAGTGATGAGGCCTCCCAGTACGCCGACCAGTACCACGTAGGAATGCCACAGGGTGTCGCGGGCTTCCTTCATGCCGGTGTCGACCCAGTAACCCGCAAAGACTGCCGCACCGACTGCGAGGCCTACCAGCCAGGTGCCAACATCAGAGTCCCGGAATAGATCTACGGCCGTCCCGGAATCCAACAATCGCAGCAGCAGGTCGTTAACCAGAACTCCGGAGAAGACGGCCAGGGTGCCGAGCCCGGCTGTCGCGCCAATGTAGACGTGCAGGTTGGAAACGTCGGCCCGATATCTCCGCCCCAGCCACCAGTGCACCGCCCAGAGCGGCAACCAGGCGGCGAGCGCGCCGACTGCGAGGCCGGGATATGCGCCGCCGCCAACCAGCCAGGCTCCAATGACGATGGCCGAAGCCATCAGCACAATGAGGCCGGTCACCCCGGTGAGGTTGACGTACATGCTGAAAACGCCATCGCGCCCGGCCGGGTCGGCCAGGCTTCGCCACACCCAGCTTCCCAAAAAAACCAGGACGGGCACTCCCACCAGCGTGAGAGCCAGAGGGATGGCGGCTTGATCGGCCACCGAGTCTTCGCCGCCGAGCGCGATCAGACCCGCTACACCCCACGCGGCCACGTGGACTGCAGCGTACAAAGAGCCATACAGAAAGACTTGCTTGACTGTGACAGCGTTCGCATCGGGCGACCGCTCCGCCTTGCGGCCGGAGACGACCTTTACCACAACCACCACGATGCCCAGCCAGAACAGAATTTGAAAGAGTGAACCCAAGATTGCAAAGATCATCGTTACCCCCAGGTTTCGGTGCAATACGAGCAATACGACATACATTCAGCATGCCGTCACCGGGGGCCATTAACCATCAGGGACATCCCTGATCGTGACCCGGGGTCGCCGCAGGTCACCAGGGTCGCCGACCGATCACAGCCACGAGGCCTGTCGGGAGCTGCTCGGCACCAAACGAAGTCGCCACCTCGACAGATATGCCCTCCCCCTCGAGGACCGTGCCCTGATGCTCGAGCACCGGCCGCAAGAGGTGCAAGATGCCCGGGGCACACCTATCGGCATGGAAGCCGAACCCACGGTGGTGCACCAGCGAGAGATCAGGGTGGTAGTACGGCTCATCCATCGAAACATCGCGCCACGGCCAGCCCCGGCACGTAGGCTCCCGATCATGCATGAACTGGCCGACCTGCTCCAAGAAACCGGACAGGCCCACCACCAGGCTTTCATCGAAACGAACGGCTTCGACCCCGAATGGGCGCTCTGGTACGCGGACTATCTCGAGGCCAAGATCCCGGGTCACATCGGGCGTGAGGTAACCCGCAGCGAGCTGGTTTACCTGCTGTGGGCGGCTATGAAGGCCCACACCGACGAAGAGAGCGCCGAGCCCTGGCCGGAGTACTACGCCCGCTTCCTCGGCGGCGATTGATGAGCCGAGCCCACTACTCGTAGACCTCGGGATTGGCGCAAGCCGCAAGCCGCTCGCCCTTCAGCCCGGCCAGCAGATTGACGGCGGCCAGGTCGGCCATTGCGCGGCGAGTCCGACGACTCGAGCTACCGAGGTGGGGAATGACAAAACAGTTCGGAAGGCTCACGAGGGGATGATCCGCTGAGATCGGTTCCGGATCGGTGACATCGAGACCGGCCGCGGCAATCTGACCGGAGCGCAGGGCCTCGACGAGCGCGGCCGAGTCGACGGTGCCGCCCCGGGAGATGTTGACGAGGGTTGCGGAAGGTTTCATCCTCGACAACGCCCGGCCGTCAATCAGGTGGACGGTTTCGGGTGTGAGGGGTGTGGCAACCACCACGTGATCGCTCTCGGACAATAGGTCGTCGAACTCCCGGTAGATGACGCCGAGTTCGGCTTCCGCACTCGGTTGACGACGTCTACCGAAGTACAACACCTGCATTCCGAACCCGAAACCGCGTCGGGCGATGGCTCGCCCCACTCGGCCGAGCCCGATGATCCCGAGCGTCGAGGAGTGGACGTCGTGACCGAGGAGCAATTCGGGCTCCCAGCGAGCCCAGTTCCCGGCCCGCACGTAGTCACGACCCTCGCCCAGCCTGCGAGCGGCTGTCATGACGAGGCCGAAGGCCGTGTCGGCGGTGGTATCGGTGAGGACGTCTGGTGTGTTGCCAACCGGAATACCACGGGCAGTACAGGCGGCAAGGTCAATATTGTCGACCCCGACGGCCATCGTGCTCACAACTCGCAGACGGGGAGCGGCCTCGAGGAGAGCACCGTCGACGGTGTCCGTGAGCATGCAATAGAGGCCGTCGGCGTCGGCAACCTCGGCGAAAAACGCTCGGGCGGGAATCGGTCGATCCTCCTCCCACAACCACACCGTGGCCTCCCGCTCGATAGCAGCGACCGCGTCGCCGGGCGGACGGCGAGTGACAAGGACGGACGGTCGCTCGGTCATCGCCGCGGCACCATCCGGCTGACGATGCCTGTGAGCGAGACCACCAGGACACGGCCGTCGGCATCGACACCGAAGTGGCTCGGCGATGGAACCCCCGTGAGAAGTTGTGCCTCGCTGCCGGCCTCCTCGACGAAGAAGCCGCGTACGAATCCGGAGCAGAAATCGCCGTACACGTAGAAGCCGTCGAGCTCGGGAATCGCCGGGTCGTGCATCACCACTCCACCAGTGATTGAACAGCCATCCGAGTGGGAATATTCGACCAGTGGCTCGACCATGTCGACCAGGGAGCCGTCAGGACGGATACCAGCAGATCGGTCGCAATTGCTGGTCATGAAACAACGTGACCCTTCGAGCACCGGCCACCCGAAGTTATCGGCAAAGGAGCTGTCCGCCGGGACCACGTTTACCTCCTCCCAATCTCCCTGGCCTACATCGGCCACGTACAACAGGCCGCCGTCGAAGGTGAAGCGCCACGGATTTCGAAGCCCGATCGCGTACACGAGGGGGTCTCCCTCGCCCGGCAACAATGGATTGTCGCCCGGGATGGTGTACGGAAGGTCGCCCGACGGCGACGGATCGACTCGCAACATCGAGCCAAGGCGCGTGAACGGATCCTGTCCGTTTCCGAACCTGTCGTTGGATCCGCCTCCGTCGCCCATTCCCACGTACAACATGCCGTCCGGACCACAGGCGAGGTTTCCGCCATTGTGGTTCGAGGCCGGTTGGCTTACTCGGAACAGAATTCGCTCCGAGCTCGGATCCATGACGTCATCCACCCGCGAGAACTCGGACACAACGGTATCGCCGCCGGTGTCCGTGTAATTGACGTAGAACAGGTCAGGATTGTCCGGATGGAAGGCCAGACCAAGCAGTCCCCGCTCCGATGAGCCCGACCCAACCCGCGATTCGATATCGAGGCGCACGCTCCCGTCGATGCCAACGATTCGGCCCCGTCGCTCCAACACGATCATTTCTCCCGACCCCGGGTCGACTCCGGCCCAAACCGGGCTCGAGAATCCATCGGCCACCGGCTCGAGAGCTACCCCCAGCAGGGGCGCGAGCGTCGTGGTACTGGCTGGGGAGGCAGGCTCCGACGTCGACGGAACCGCCACAGATGTCGTCGTTGAGGTGGCAGTCGTTGAATTTGTGACGGGCAGAGTCGGCAGCACCCCCGGCTCCTCCCCCCGGCACGACGCGGCCACGAGGGCAACCACCAATGCCGTCATAATCCACCGCCGCATCCAGTCAGCGTATCGGTTGAGCGGACCTACCCGGGTGCCTACCCTCTCACGCACAGTGGCCTTTCAACCTGCCTGGGAGGGCATCGACGAGTTTGAATACCAGCGGCGCATCCGGGCTTGGACGATGTACGACTGGGCGAACTCGGCGTTCGCGACGACCATCCTGGCGGCCGTCCCATTTACTACAGCCAGGTGGCAGGCGACACTTTGCCGAGCGCGGCCGTGGCCACTGCCTACTGGACGGCCGGTCTCAGTCTGGCGCTGTTCATCGTTGCCATCATCTCGCCGATTCTCGGGACCATATCCGACATAAAGCGCGGCAAGAAGAAGTTCCTGTCCATCTCGGTCGGTTT
>JAUXJL010000205.1 GCA_030624805.1 Acidimicrobiia bacterium | reverse complement strand
GGTCGACTCGTTCGTCTACGGCTTTGAAGGGGTCTTTGCACAACACGGTGCGCTGGGCCTGGTCGTTGAGCTTGAGGTGCACCCAATCGACGGTGAAATCCCGCTTCTTGGCCTTTGCTGCTTTGATGAAGTCGCCGCGGAGTTTGGCCCGGGTGGTCTGGGGGGGTTCCGAAATCGCCTTCTCGATGGCGTCGTCTGTGACAATCCGATCGACAAACCCCTTGCGCTCGAGCAGGTAGTACAGACCCCGCCGGCGGGACACGTCGTGGTAAGCCAGGTCGAGGAGGGCCAGTCTTCCTGAACCCAGAGGCAACTGGTGCTTGGCGCGATAGCGCTCCACCAGAAGGTATTTGGCAACCCAATCGACCTCCCGGTGGAGGCTCAGAGGGTCCTTCTCGATGCCGGTGAGCACGTGCTCCCACATGTCGACTGCCTTCTGAATTTGGGCAGGAAAGCCCGATGTTTGGCCGTAACGAACCGACCGATCCAGGTACTCCAACTGCAGTTCGAGCGCAGAAAGCTCTCTGCCGTTGAGAAGCCGAACCTTGCGCTTGCAGGTGATGTCGTGACTGATTTCCCTGATGGCCCTGATCGGATTCTCCAGCGTGAGGTCGCGGAAGACCACTTCGTCTTCGAGCATTTGTAGCAGTGCGGCGGTCGTGCCCACCTTGATGTAGTTGGCGTATTCCGACATGTTGGAGTCGCCGGCGATTACGTGGAGCCTGCGAAATCGTTCGGCATCTGCATGTGGCTCGTCGCGGGTGTTGATGATCGGGCGGCTGCGGGTTGTCGCCGAGGACACGCCTTCCCAAATGTGCTCTGCCCTTTGGGCAATGCAATAGACGGTGCCCCGAGCGGTCTGCAGCAGCTTGCCTGCTCCGGTGAAGATCTGTCTGGATACGAAAAATGGAATCAGCGTGTCGATGGTGCGCTGAAAATCGTTATTGCGCCCGACGAGGTAGTTCTCATGGCAACCGTATGAATTCCCTGCCGAATCCGTGTTGTTCTTGAACAGGAATATCTCTCCGCGGATGCCTTCTTCCTCGAGGCGGCGTTCGGCGGATTGGACGAGCCCCTCCAGGACCCGCTCGCCGGCCTTGTCGTGGGCCACGACGTCGTAGAGGCTGTCACACTCCGGCGTCGCGTACTCGGGGTGGCTGCCAACGTCGAGGTAGAGCCGGGCCCCGTTCTCGAGAAAAACGTTCGACGATCTGCCCCAGCTGACAACCCGGCGGAAGAGATAACGCGCCACCTCGTCCGGGGAGAGGCGCCGTTGGCCCCGAAGCGTGCAGGTGACCCCGTACTCGTTTTCGAGGCCGAAGATGCGGCGATCCATGCCGATAGGGTAGTTGCTCACCCCGTCCTTCGGTGGTTCGGGCAGTTGCACGACGCCGCAGCGGGGAGGTAAGCAAAGCGTGCCCGGTGAGCGATACTCGGGTCGGCCCGTCACCGGCGCAGAGTTGTCGATATCGCCCGCCGGCGACGTTATGGACCCATTCAAATCCGGCTTCGAGCGTGGTATGCCGTGCGGATGGCAACGGTCCATCTCTCAGAGGCCCGCCTGGCCCATAATCCCCGTATGAGTCGGGTGATAGAACGAATCCTCAACTTGCTGGCATTTCTCTTGACCGTCGGACGTCCGGTGTCCGCCGAAGAGATCCGCTTCACCGTCGCCGGTTACGACCAGCCCGAAGACGAGGCTTTCCGCCGGATGTTCGAGAGAGACAAGGAACTGCTTCGACAACTCGGCATCGCCCTCGAATTACAACCAACCGACGTCTGGGCAGTGGATTTCGGGTACGTGGTGCCCGAAGACGGCTACCAGCTTCCGGACCCCGGGCTCAACGACGAAGAGCGGGCCGCCCTGTGGCTGGCAGCGCAGGTGGTACAGCTCGGTGGCCAGCCTTCCGGGCCGGAGGCATTGTTCAAGCTGGGTGGAGCCCCGGGCACACTGGCCGGGGACCCGCTCGCCGCCAACCTCGGTGAGGAGAGCGGGGTTCTTGGAGAGCTGTTCGGTGCTGTTGTTGAGCATCGTCGGGTGGAGTTCGACTACCGGGACAAGCCGCGAATCCTGCTGCCGTATGGACTGGTTCACCGGCGTGGCCACTGGTACCTGGTGGGCCGGGCCGACGAGGAAATTCGAGCCTTTCGGGTCGATCGGATGGGCAGGCCGGCGATCGGTGAGGAAGCGGACGCGTTCACCCGTCCTAAGGGGTTTCGGGTTGATCAGTCGATCCCCGATGCCCCCTGGGAGGCGGGCAGCGATGACATCACGGCCCAGGTCGTCTTCAGTTCCGAAGTCGCCTGGTGGGCGCAGCGACAATTAAGCGCTAATGCCGAAGTGACCGAGCGCGAGGACGGATCGCTGCAGGTCGAGTTGCCGGTGGCCAACCCCGACGCCTTCATCGGTTGGGTGCTCGGCTTCGTAGATGAGGCCGAGGTAATCGGGCCTCCTGAGCTGCGGGAGAAGGTGCTCGCCAGAGCTGAGGGCAAGCTATGACTTCCAGCAAGACGGCCATGCGGCTTACCCGGATCCTCTCCATGCTGCCATTCGTGATCGCCCGTCCCGGAGTGTCAGTCGATGAGGTCTCGCAACGCTTCGGCTACACCCGCAAGGATCTGATCGACGACCTCAATCTCGTGTTCCTGTGCGGGCTTCCCGGTTACGGTCCTGGAGAGTTGATCGATGCCTCGGTCGAGGATGACGAGGTGTGGGTCGATATGGCCGACTACTTCTCACGGCCGCTGCGGCTCACACCCCCGGAGGCTCTGGTCCTTTTAGCCTCGGGCATGGCCTTGACATCTGCCGGACAGGGGCCGCCCGCCCTGGAAGAAGCCGTGAAGAAGCTCAGCGCCGTAGTGGCCCCCGACGTCGAGGCATCCCTGGTCGTCGACCTCAAGGAGCCAGAACACGTCGGAATGCTGCGGGATTCAGCGGAACAAGGGTTGGCAGTGCAGATCACATACACGGCCCTCGGTTCTGGACAGACGACCGAACGAGTTGTCGAGCCGTGGTCGGTGTTTTCCGCCAACGGCAACTGGTATTTGTCGGCCTTTTGTCGGAATGCCCAGGCCGAGCGGGTATTCCGAGTTGACAGGATCCGAAATGCCGCACCAACGTCGGAAAAATTCGTGCCTCCGGCGGAGCCACCTCCGCCCGAGGTGAGATACACGCCGACGGAAGAGGACATCCGAGCCACCATCAGGCTTGGGCCCAAGGCTCGCTGGGTTGCGGATTACTACCCGGTAGAGGATCTCGGCGAAGGCCTCATTCGCTTCAGTGCTGGAGACGCCTCGGTGCCGGCTCGCTTGTTGCTGCGGCTTGGAGCCGACGCCGAACTGGTCGATGGGCCCGAGGTTGCCGAACTCCTCGATGACTACCGGCGGCGGATCGCAGCGCGATACAGAGGGACTAGCCCATCATGACTACTTCCACAAATAGCCCTCAAAGCAGACTCAGGTCGCTCCGATATTTTCTCCATAGCCGAAACAGGAAACGGGAAGTGACGACCATCAAAACCACATGCACAGCCTGCGGAGACGTCGAGCTCAGCTCAGACGAGCTAACGCTGGAGCTGGCACCAGCCATGGCGACGGGGCGTTACGGGTTCGTATGTCCCTTCTGCACCGTCACGCAACACCGGCCGGCAAATGAGCGAGTGGTCGCCATTTTACTCGCCATCGGCGTTGCATACTCTGTGAGCGATGACATGGTCTCCGAACTGGAGATAAAAGAATTCGTTGATTCGCTCGACGACTGGCTTGGGGAAATTAGCGCCGCTTAGTCGGACCTTCACGAAGCCAGCTCCAATCGCCCCCTCGGGGGCGGTTTGTGTGTTGCAAACACCGTTGTGGGCGTAGCATCGGTCCGTGTTCGGAATCTCGACCTCGGAGCTGGTGGTAATCGCCTTCATCGCCATCCTCATATTCGGCCCGGAACGCGTGCCGGAGTTCTTCCACCGCGCCGGCAAGCTCATTCGCGGCCTGCAGGAAACGGCAGACGATGTGTGGACGTCGCTCCAGACCGAGCTCAACGAGGTGACCGAGCCGCTCCTGGAAGCCGAGAGTGATATCAAGAAACTCGGAGGCCAAATAGTCTCCGGCTTGTCCGACCCTCGCGAGTCCGCCGGGAAGCCCGACGAAAAGCCCGCCGGGGATGACGAAGCGGGCGTGGACGATGGTGGTGACTCGTGAGTCGCGACGCCCGGATGCCCATGCTCGAGCACTTGCACGAGCTGCGTCGCCGGATGGCCATCGCTGCGATCGCAGTGGTACTGGGTGCCATCGTCGCTTTCATTTTCCGCGGCTGGATTCTCGACGTGCTGATACGGCCCTACGAGCGGGCCACCGGAGAGGAAACACTGGCGTTCTTCGAAGTGGGTGAAGCTTTTTCGGTGAGCATGAAGGTGGGCCTGTTCGGAGGGGTGGTCCTGACAGCTCCGATCTGGCTATATCAGCTTTGGGGATTTGTGGTCCCGGCTCTTTCCAAGCGGGAAAAGCGTTGGGCGATCCCCATCGTGGTTGCCCTGGCGATCCTCTTCATAGGCGGGGTCCTGTTCGCTTACTGGACGATG
>JAUXJL010000259.1 GCA_030624805.1 Acidimicrobiia bacterium | reverse complement strand
GTCGTTGTTGGCGTTGCACCGCCCCCGGATCGGGTGCCGAATCTTCATTGCTTGACGGCTACCGCGTCTACCCCCCGGTGCGGCGTTGTCTCGGGGTCGATGGCCGCGATGTTAGACGTCCTTTCAGCCCAGTGACCGGCGAGCCAGTCTTCACACCCTCCACGGGTCGGTCACGGTCGTTACGTCGCTTTGTCAAGGAGGCCCGACTGTTCGGCCCGGCCGTACTCGACCAGGGAGTGTGGTCCCTCGCCGGCTTGGTCTCCTCGGCGTTGGTGGCGCGGTTCCTCGGGGCGGACGGCCTTGGGGTATTCGTCATTGGCACCGCGATCCTCTTCGGTCTTGGCGGAGTCGTGAATAGCCTGATCCTCGACCCCTCCGCCGTTATCGGTCCTCGCGATCACGAGAACGAACTGCAGGCCTACGGAGGATCCGTTGTGTTGGCGGCGGTTGCTGTCGGAGGCACCGCCGCCCTGGTTGGCTTCATCATCCTCGGAACGGGCAGCGGCGAATGGGCGACCGTCGTCGGGGTCACCCTTGTGGTAACGGTCCCCATCTACCTGGCGTGGGCTTCGAGGCGTTTGCCCTACCTGTCCGAGCAGCCCTTCATGGCACTTCTTGGCAGCGTCGTCTACGTGATGGTGGTGGCCGCCGCTATTCTTGCAAGCCAGGCGCTCGGATGGCTCACACCAGCCGTGGCGATCGCGGCACTTGGCCTTGGAGCCCTCGCCCAAACCACCACCGTACTGCCCATGTGGCGGCCCTCGTTTTCGGGGCTGGGCAATACCGGCGCATGGCGCGTTTTGGCTCGGGACCACTGGGTCTTCGGTCGATGGTTCCTCGCCGCCGAAGCGGCGTCGTGGATGCTGAACTACGGGTTGGCAGCAATCTCCGCGATCGTGATTGACTTGGCCGCCGCCGGGGCATTGCGAGCCAGCCAGGTGCTGCTCCGTCCTTACGGCATCGTCTTCGTGGGGATCGGGCTGACGTATCTTCCTCGCCTTACCCGCTTGGTGCGCGACCAAGGAACCCTGGGAGCCGACCGAATGGTGCGGCGGATTGGCTGGGCGTTGTCGGGAGTGGCGTCGGGGGTGCTGGTCGTGCTGCTGCTGGCGGGCGGACCCATCATGGAATTGGTGTTCGGCTCCGAGTTCGCCGAGTATGGCTGGTTGGTCGCCACGCTGGCGGGAGGCATGATCCTCCACGGATGGATCGCTGCCTACTCGATGGGGCTTCAGGCGTCGACACGCCCCCAGGACGTCTTTTACGGGCAGGCGGCGAGTGCGGCCACGTCGGTTGTGGCGGGGTTGTCGCTAGGTACCCTGTTCGGTCTGGTGGGATTCGCCATCGCCTTCTTGCTGGCAACTCTGGCGCGGCTGGGCGTCGTGTGGGCTCGATACGCCAGACTTCGGGCGGAGTCGGCATGATCACGAGGCGCCGGAACGGCAAGCCCCGGGTAAGAGTGGCGGTTGCAGGTCAGGTTCCACCACCGCTGTCGGGCCAGTTCGTGATGGTTGAGGAAATCCTCGCCGAGCTCGGAGAATGCTCCGATCTCGAAGTGATCCACGTGCCCTTCCACTTCACGCGGGACGCCAGTGATCAGGGTGTCAGGCGCGTTGGGAAGCTTGTTGAGGCAGCGCGAGTATGGATTCGTGCGCTTGCTGCAGCGCGGCGGGGTCGGGTCGACGTGGCCATATACCCGGTGGGGGGAACGGCCCGGACACCGGTGCTGCGGGACGTACTCGTCCTCCCGGTTTTTCGGTTGATCGCCAGGCGCCTGGTGATCCACTTTCACGCAGGCGGCCACGCCGACGTGTGGTCTCGGAGGAGAGGACCCCTCGAGCAACTAGCCGGGGTCATCTATCGGCGCGCTGATCTGGCGCTCGTGATGACGCCGTTCAACACCCGCGACCCCCAGATGATCGGTGTCTCCCGAGTAGCAGTCCTCCCACACCGGATCCCCGACAACTACGACTCCGAGTTGGTAACTCGAAATCCCGAGCGCTCGACGCTCCTCTACCTTGGTCATATCCGTTCAGAGAAAGGTTTCCCCGAACTTCTCGAGGCCTTCGCTGATGTGGCTGCCGATGAGCCGACACTGGAGCTACAAGTCGTTGGCGAGATCCTCCCGCCGTTCAGCCGAGAGGAACTGACTGTCCTGGTGCAGCGGCTCGGAGTCGGAGACCGGGTGACATTCGTTGGTCACATTCGAGGCAGGAGTAAGTGGGAAGCCTTCGGTGCTGCCAACCTGATCGTGTTTCCCACTCGGGCAATCTCCGAATCGTTCGGGCTGGTGCTGATCGAGGCGATGATGTGGGAGCTGCCTGTCATAGCGAGCGACTGGCGAGGCAACCGCGAGGTCGTGGGCGAAGATAGCGGGATCCTCTTCCCAGTTGGCGACCACTTTCGTCGAGAATTGGCCGAAGCTCTTCGACAGGCCATGCAAATGAGGGACCGCTGGCAGAAGTGGGGGGAGGGGAATCGTCGGCGCTTCCTCGAGCGCTACGTTCGCACCGCCGATCGTCAGCAGCTGGCCGACCTGATCCGCCGGGAGGCCTCCGGCAGTCCTGTCGCCGGCCCTAAGAGCGAAGGACCCTTTCCGTCGACCTAGATTGGTCGCGACACTTTGCGACCCGATCCCGGGCCCGCAACACTGTGGACCAGTGCTCGACCCCGCTCATACTCGCGTACTCGTCACCGGTGGTTCCGGCTTCATCGGAACCAACCTGATGGCGAAGCTGTCCGCTGTCGGCCTCCCGGCCGTGAATCTAGACGTTGCCCCCCCGCTTGATCCGACGCAGGCATCGTCGTGGCTGGAAGGCGACGTACTTGATCGCGTGGGTCTGGAGACTGCTCTCCATCAGACCGGACCCACACATGTAGTCCATCTCGCTGGCCGTGTAGATATCCGGGGAAAGACCCTTGAGGATTATGCAGCCAACACAGAAGGGACCTCAAACTTGCTGGCGGTCATCCAAGACCTCCCGGACTTGCGACGGCTCGTGGTGGCCTCCACCCAATTCGTCATGCAGCCTGGGCACCTCCCGACAAGCGAAACCGACTACCGTCCGCACACGGTCTATGGGGAAAGCAAAGTCCGCGTGGAGGAGCTCACCCGCCGCTCCCGAGTTCCGTGGGTGATCGTTCGACCCACGACGATCTGGGGCCCTTACGACTTCGCCTACCGCCGTCACTTCTACTGGACCCTCGACCGAGGTCTCTACCTTCATCCGAAGGGAGTCGCCTGTTTCCGGTCTCTAGGCTTCGTGGGCAACCTCGCTGAGCAGCTCGTCACGATCCTCGCAGCTCCCGAGCATGACGTTGTGGGCCAAACCTTCTACCTGGGTGACCCGGTCCTCAATCTGATCGAGTTCGTCGACGCCCTGTCGGAGGAGATTGCCGGCCGTCCGGCGCGGACGGTGTCGGCCGGTCTCGTGCGAGTGATGGCGACCGCCGGAGATGTCCTTGGAGCGCTGAGGCTGCCCGCCCCTATCACGACCTCTCGCTACCGAAGTATGACTGAGGACTACGTGGTGCCAATCGAGCCGACGCTGCGCTTAACTGGTCCTCCTCGCTACTCCATGAGCGAGGCGGCAGAAATCACGGTTCGTTGGCTAAGAGATGCCGGCCTGATCCGCTCTTCCAGCAGACACATCGCCACTTTCGGCGAGATGT
>JAUXJL010000300.1 GCA_030624805.1 Acidimicrobiia bacterium | reverse complement strand
GGTCGAACCCCACTCCCTCCGCAGCAACGCCTTCGGCGTTGCTTTAGAAGTTGCTTCGCAACTCCATATTCTGTGGATTCGAACCCGGCGATGAGGCCTTGGACGAAGAGCAGGGGGCAGGTCACACACCACTCCCTCCGCTGGGGGCCTGAGCGACGTCGGTCAAACATGTCTTCCACGTGTCGGCCAAACCTACGTGGGTTGGGCGACGGCTGGTCAAGGTCCTCCGAACGCGCCGGATTATCCTCGCACTCGTGAATGTCCTTCTTCTGGGCGGCGGGGGCCGCGAGCACGCCATCGGCTGGAAGCTCGCCCAGAGCCCATTGTTGGGTCGGCTGGTCGTAGCGCCGGGTAATCCCGGGCTGGCTCGATTGGGGCTCTGCGTTTCGATCGATCCGACCGACCCGGCGGCGGTTGTGTCACTCGCGAACGCTGAATCGATTGACTTGGTAATCGTCGGCCCCGAGGCGCCCCTCGCCGCCGGGGTCGCGGACGCTCTCGAAGAGGTGGCCATTCGGGTTTTCGGTCCGGTCAGGGACGCGGCCCGTCTCGAGACCTCAAAGACGTTTGCCAAGGAGATGATGCGCCTGGCCGGAGTTGCGACTGCCCATTCAGAAACATTCTCCGAGCCCTCCGCCGCCCTCGACTACGTGGCTACCCAGACGGGCCCCTATGTGGTCAAGGCCGACGGGCTCGCTGCCGGGAAAGGCGTGCTGGTCACCGAAGACCTCGAGGCCGCGCGAGCCTGGGTGCGGGACTGCTTCTCCGGCCGTTTCGGAACGGCCGGCAGCCGGGTCATCATCGAGGAGCATCTCGAGGGAAACGAGATCAGCGTCTTTGGCCTGTGCGACGGCACAGATGTGATCGGCTTGCGCCCGGCTCGCGACTACACGCGCCTCGGAGACGGCGACCGCGGACCAAACACCGGTGGGATGGGATCTTTCACACCGGTGGCCGACTTCGGTGACGACTTCGTAGCAGACACTGTTGAGAGGATGATCAAACCCGTGCTGGGAGCGTTGGCAGAAACCGGACCGTCCTACGTCGGGTTCATATATGCAGGCTTGATGATCACCACCGAAGGGCCCAAGGTCCTCGAATTCAACTGCCGGCTGGGAGACCCTGAAACCCAGGCGTTGCTCCCGACGATGGAGACCGACTTGCTTGACCTCATCACGCGGTGTGTGAGCGGCGCCGCAGGTGGAGCAAGAGTCGAGTGGTCGACCCAGTCTGCCGTCAACGTGGTGCTGGCCGCCAAGGGATATCCGAACGCTCCGGTCGGCGGAGATGAGATCTTCGGGCTGGACAAGGACGACGACCACTCGTTGGTGTTCCAGGCAGGCACGGTTGAGAGAACAGATGCCACGACAACTGCCGGGGGACGAGTGCTGAGCGTCGTGGGGCTCGGCCCCGATCTCGAGACGGCCCGGGCCCGGGCCTACGCTCGCGTCGGCTCGATTGATTTCGCCGGGAAGCAGTATCGAAAGGACATCGCCGAATGAAGAAAGTATCGGTCCTCATGGGCTCAGAGAAGGATATGCCGGTCATGGGCAAGGCGGTCGACATGTTGGAACGGTTCGGCGTTCCCCACGATGTGCTCGTCGTTTCCGCCCACAAGTCTCTCGATCGTGCTCTGGAATATGCGGATGGGGCCGTCGCCGACGGTGTTGGAGTGATCATTGCCGGCGCCGGGAAGGCAGCCCACCTGGCCGGTGTGATGGCCGGCCGCACCACGCTGCCGGTCGTCGGGGTGCCCTTGAGTGCCTCCCTCGACGGCCTCGATGCTCTGCTCTCCACCGTCCAGATGCCGACCGGCATTCCCGTAGCGACCGTGGCGATAGACGGGGCCACTAACGGCGCCATCCTTGCGATCACCATCCTGGCCCTTGAAGACGAAAGCCTCGCCAAGCAACTCATCGCCTATCGGGAGGAGTTAGCCGAGGAGACATTTCGCGAGGTGCATCGGGGTTAACGAGCGGCCGCATTGCCGGGTCTACAATCGCTCACGTGCTGGCACTGAAACACCTCGCTTCGGGCAAGGTGCGTGAGATCTACGAGCTCGATGAGAGTCGTTTGTTGTTCGTCGCCACCGACCGGATCTCGGCCTACGACGTGATCCTGCCCGACACGATTCCCGACAAGGGCCGAGTCCTCACCGGATTGTCTTTGCACTGGTTCGACTTCCTCGAAACACCGAATCATTTCCTGACCACCGATCTCAGCGGCATCGGTTTGGACGAAGCGGAGCAGGCCCATCTAACCGGCCGGGCCATGATCGTCCGACGGGCGCAGGTCGTTCCGATGGAGTGTGTGGTCCGCGGCTACTTGTACGGAAGTAGCTGGCGTGAGTATCAGGCCGGAGGGGGACCAACCACCGAGCACCTGGCCCCGGGCCTCAAGCTGTCCGACAAGCTGCCGGAACCGATCTTCACTCCGGCCACCAAGGCGTCCGACGGCCACGACGAGAATCTCAGTGTCGAAGGTGCCCGCCACCTGGTGGGAACTGAGCTGCACGAGCGCCTCCGTTCCCTTTCGATTGACATCTACCAACGGGCGGCCGAAGCGGGGGCGGCCCGCGGTCTCTTGCTGGCCGATACCAAGTTCGAATTCGGGTGGTCGGATGGAGAATTGCTGCTCATCGACGAGGTGCTCACTCCCGATTCGAGCCGCTATTGGCCGGCGGACGAATACGTGCCCGGCCGGGTCATGCCGTCGTTTGACAAGCAATATGTGCGGGATTGGCTCGACTCGACCGGATGGGACCATTCACCCCCTGCCCC
>JAUXJL010000235.1 GCA_030624805.1 Acidimicrobiia bacterium | reverse complement strand
GACCCAGACGGTGACTTCCACCCGCCCCCTGACGCAACCATGGATGAAGCGTTGGCGGTGTTGGGGTCCGAGGCCGACGATGCTGATGACATCTATCGGGAGGCCAAGCTCGACGACATCGAGAGAAGCGAGCGAGACTTCTACAGCCTTCGGTGGATTCTCATTCACCTGATTGAGGAGTACGCCCGACACCTGGGACATGCCGACCTCATCAGGGAGGCCATCGACGGCCAAACGGGCGAATAGACGCCCGATTGGCGCCGGCCCGGCCAACCCACACATGCGTGATGGGTTCGACAACCCGTGGCATTGTCTAGTGCTGACGGAGCCGAACTTGTCGAACGTGAGCCTCGACACCTGGGTAACGCGATATGGCTAAATCAGCCGTCGGGCTGGGTTGGAACCGAGCACGTTCGTGCTGGTCGTCCCGAGCTGAGACTGCCGGTGAATGGCTCGGTTTCTACGAAACCAGAGCCGCTGTCGTCCGAAGTGACGAACCGGACCAGGGCCCGGTAGACGGCGTCGGCATATGCCTGACGGAACTCGGGAGTGTCGAGGAGCGCCTCCTCGGACTCATTGGAAATGTAGACCCCTTCAACGATGACGGAGGGACCGTCCGACTGGCGGAGAATTCCGTACAGGTCGACCCCATTGGTTCCAACCCGGACCTTGGCGCCGGCGTTGTCGTCGCCCACCCAATCTGCCTCAAATACGGAGAATCCGCGTCTCATCTCCTCGACGAGCAGACCGCTCAGGCGCTTTGATTCCGGATCCGTGACCTTGTGATACACCTCGCTGCCCGGGCCGTCGAAAGGACCGTCGGGAGCGGCGTTGTTGTGAATCGAAACCAGCGCATGGGCGTTGAGGCTGTCCGAGATCGTCGTCCGGAACGTCAGACCTGATTCAATGTCCGCCCCGTCCGGGCCTTCGGCCCGGGTGAGCCATACCTGACCAACTGGCGGGATGGCCGGTCCGTCCAGAATTTCACCCGTTTCCCACATCACGGTGTGAGCAGCAGAGAGCAGATCACGAATCCGCCGGGCAATGTCCAGGTTGACTTCCTTCTCTAGCAGACCGGCGGGCCCGACGGCACCGATGTTTGACCCCCCGTGTCCCGGGTCGACGACGATGACCGCATCGGCGAAGTCCGTTCCCAGGCCGACGGCCGGTGGGTCGACCCGCCCGGGAGTGAACGCCACCTCGTCGAATCTCACCCAGCTGGGATCGTTGCACTGATTGAGCAGTTCCAGCCATTCGCCCTCCCGGCCCACCACCGGAAACACGAGTCCTTCATGAGCGCGAACGTACGGCTCGTCTTCGATCACTTCGAATAGATCTGCTCCACCAACGGCGATGGTGGCTGCGCCCCTGGTCGCGCTTGGGATCGATCGGTCGGGTGACGGGGCGGCGGCATCTGCCGTGGGCTCCTGCGGGATCGTGGTCGGCGTCGGTGGAAGTGTCGTTGTGGTGGTTGTTGTGGTCGTGGCCGTGACCGCTACAAGGGTGGTGGTCGTGGTACTCGAGGGGACAGGCGTCACCGGCGCCGTCGACTGGCCCCGGCAGGCGGTCGCTGTGAGGACGAGGACAAACACGAGACTGAGTCGTTGCACCCGGCGAGGCTACAGAATGACCTCGACGGAACGTGGGCCGATGACAGTTGGTTCAGTGCCCCGGACCTATCCTCCACGCCATGTCCGTGATTAGTGAGCTATCCGTACGTTTCGGCGACGCCTTCGAGAAGATCGGGCTCGACCGTGCCTACGGCGGTGTCACGATGTCGGATCGCCCGGACCTTGCTCAGTTCCAGAACAACGGTGCCCTGGCAGCCGCAAGCGCGGCCGGGCGTCAACCTCGCGAGATCGCAGGAGATGTGGTCCGACAGGTGTCCGATCCTGCGGTCTTCTTCGAGCTGAGTGTTGCCGGCCCCGGTTTTGTGAACATCAGACTGACCGATGACTTTCTAGCGGGCTGGCTGGCGGATCTTTCGGGCGACGAGCGGTACGGGCACCGCCCGCACACCGCCGACGGCAAGGTGCTGATCGACTTCGGCGGGCCGAACGTGGCCAAGGCAATGCATGTCGGGCACCTGCGGTCCTCGTTGATCGGGGATTCGCTGCAGCGGGTGTTTCGATTCGCGGGATACGAGGTGGTCTCCGACATCCACTTCGGTGATTGGGGTACCCAGATGGGCCAGCTCATCATCGAAGCGCAGGCTCGCAAACCCGATCTTCCCTATTTCGATCCTGATCAATCGGGTCCGTACCCGACCGACCCACCCTTCACGCTTGACAATCTCCAGGAGATGTATCCGGCGGTGACGGCCCGCACCAAGGCCGACCCGGCCGAGGCCGACCGGGCCCGCCAGGCCACGCTCGAGCTCCAGCAGGGGCGCCCCGGGTACCGAGCGCTGTGGCAGCATTTCTGGGACGTCTCGCACGACTCCCAGAAGCGAGATTTCGACCAACTCGGCGTGGCCTTCGATCTGTGGCACGGCGAGAGCACCGTGCACGATCGCGTGGCCCCGATGCTCGACAAGATCCGGGACGGGGGAGGGGCCACCGAGGATGCCGGTGCGCTGATCATCGAGCTGGCTGAGCCCGAAGACGCCAAGGAGGTCCCTCCACTGCTGTTGACCAAGTCCGACGGCGGCTATCTGTATGGGACAACCGACCTGGCCACCATCGACAATCGGGTCGACATGGGAGTCGGCGAGGCCCTCTATGTGGTGGACGCCCGCCAGGCCCTCCACTTCGAGCAGGTATTTCGGGCCGCCCATAAGACCGGCGTCGCACCTCAAACGATGGTGCTCGAGCATGTGCCGTTCGGGACCATGAACGGCCCGGACGGCAAGCCGTTCAAGACCCGTGAGGGGGGTGTGCTCCGGCTCGACGATCTGATCGGTGTCGTGCGCGAAGCCGCCCTCAAGCGCCTTGAAGAGGCGGAGCTGGCAACGGACTATCCAGAGGCCGAGCGACTCGACATTGCTGCCAAGGTGGGTTTGGCTGCTCTCAAGTACGGAGACCTGTCCAACAATCGAGTCTCCAACTACACCTTTGATCTCGAGCGGTTCACCTCGTTCGAGGGTAAGACCGGGCCCTACCTGCTGTACGGGGCGGTGCGCATCAAGTCGATTCTCCGCAAGGCGGCTGAGGCTGATCTCGGGCCCGGCTCGATCGTTCCGTCAACGAAAGATGCGGAACGAGCACTCATGCTCGAGCTGACCCGATTCCCCGAGGTCATCGACCGGACGGTCGAGCTCCGGGCGCCCAACCATCTGGCCGAATACGCCTACGACGTTGTGACTGCCTTCAACCGTTTCTACGAAGCCTGCCACATCCTCACCGAGGAAGACGCTGCCCGGCAGGCCTCGTGGCTCGGGCTGGTTGATCTCACGTTGCGGATGTTGACGCGGTTGCTTGACCTGCTCGGAATCGAAATACCGGAGCGGATGTAGCCGCTCGGCAGGTGTCCTGGCCGGTAGTGAAAGGGCGCCCCACGCGTCGGAAGGGACTCGAACGAGCCCCTTCCGATCTGCTGGGGGAGGCGACGCCTACGGGCGAGGTGAGTATTCGTCTGATTGGGCCACGAACTCATCGACATACTGCAGGGCGATCGCTGCCCCTTCGGCGTTGAAGTTTGCCTCCATGGGAACTCCCAGCATTGGGGCGCTTTCCTCGAGATGGGCCACTCTCATCCAATTCCTGAAAGCCAGATTGAACGGTTCGAGCGTTGTCTGCCAGTCGAAGTTGAGGACCTCGAAGCTGCTTATCTGGCCGGCCTCGTTGACGGTAAACGTCAGAAGGACTTCCGAAGGGTTGAAGCCCGCGGCGGCATGGAAGTCGTTTTCCTCGAGCACAGCGCACTGGAACTCGTCATCGCTGGTCTCGTTGCATGAACCGATTTGGACACCGCGGGGGTTCCAAGCTTCGAGACCACTGAAGAAGTCCCGATGACGATCCGCCACCTCCGCCGTGGCCAATTCGAGACTGGCGACGAATTGCCCG
>JAUXJL010000276.1 GCA_030624805.1 Acidimicrobiia bacterium | reverse complement strand
TTCGCCCCAGTAGGCCATCACGAGCAAGCCACTCCAGGATACGAGAGTGATGCCGAGCGCGATCCGGCCAAGCAGGCCGCCGAGCACGCCGGTCAACACGAACAACACCGTGATAGCAGCCTGCCAGGCGAGGTGATGGAATGGCAGCTCACCGGTCACAAGAGCGGGCAGCCACAACGACCGACGCCGCAGCCCGTTAAAGGTGAACAAAGCACCGATCAAACTGCCGATGAAGAACAAGACACTCATAGTGCCGGACAGTATTGTCCAAGTCGCGACGATAAACGGCCAAGCACCGGCCGCCCACTGGCCTAGAGCGACAATCCCCACAAGCAGTCGTCAGGCGGTAAGGACCGCCCAAGCCACTACTCGCCGAGGGCCTGTTTGGGAACTGTGAACTGGTGAAGCAACCGGAAGTACGGCTCGCCATCACCCACCCAGGGGTAGGCGGCGATCTCCTGGTAGGTGCGCCGGCCCATGAGCATGCGGGCAGCCTCGTACGCGTCGAGCTTCAGGATGATCTCGGCCCCCTCCCGAGCGTCCCGGCCGAGGAACCACGTCTTCTCGTCCGTAATCAGGTGCATGGGGGGGAGACCGGCGGCGGTGATCCTCTGATCAGCTGAAATGGCCGCTTTCAGCGTCAGGTCCCGGCCGGGCGCGGCCCGGCCTCCGGGGCGGCCGATGGCATTTCGCACATCCTGCTCGTGAGTCCAGATATCGATGGCCACCGCGGTGAGTCCCGACCCGGCGGCCCGCAGCAACCCCGCGACCGGCCCTACCGCTGCGGCCCACTCGTCCAAGACCTCCGGGACCGAATGGTCGCGTCGTTCCTCGACCTGCCGAGCCGTCCTGTCCGGATCGGCGATCCGCCTTTCCCCGGCGACGAGGTCAACGGCGATCCCGACAACGTGGCCGATGGTGTCTTTGGCCGACCACCCCGGGCAGGCACCAACCGGCGTCGCCAGCTCGGCGTCGCTCAGGTCGGCAGCCAGGTCCGCAAATCGCCGGTACGTATCCTCGTAGACGTCTGCTACGTCAGCCATCGAGCTCCTCTTCTCCTGCGATTGTTCAACGCCGCAGCACCGCCACTAGCCTCCGAAAAACGGGAGGAAACATGGACCATACCCCGGCCGAAGCCATCGACTGGGTCGACGCAGGAGACGAACATTTCACTGGAAGAGTCCGGTTCGGTTCCCTCTCCAAAATGCCCGACCCCGGGCTCAACGCCCTCGGAGTCCTGTTCGAGCCAGGAGCGCGCACCGATTGGCATAACCACCCCGAAGGTCAGGTGCTGTACATCGCCTCCGGGGCAGGCAAGGTACAAAAAGAAGATGGGGAGACGGTGCACGTATCCACCGGCGACGTTGTGTACGCCCCCGCCGGTGAGACTCACTGGCACGGGGCGACCAATCACAGCTACATGATGCAGCTTTCGCTCACGACCGGCGGGCCGACCGTGTGGCTGCCCAAAAAAGTAAGCGACGAGGACTACGACCGGAGTTAGATCAGAATGAAAGACCCCTCGCTCCGTGTCGTTGGCCATCAATGGGCTCGGGATGCTCACGCCATCAAGGACTTCCTGGGACGCAATCAGGTGGCGTTCCGCTGGCTTGATCTAGACCGCACCCGCCAGGCCGGGGTGATCCTGGAGCGAGAGGGCCTGACCGGAGCAGCACTCCCTGTCGTGCTCCTACCCGACGGCACCGTCTTGGAGGACCCGTCCCTGGAGGCCCTGGCCGAGCATCTCGGGATGCACATGCATGCCGAGCGAACGTACTACGACGTTGCCATTGTTGGCGCCGGCCCCGCCGGTCTGGCTGCCGCCGTCTATGGGGCCAGTGAGGGTCTCTCAACCGTGCTCATCGAGGGTGAGGCTCCGGGAGGCCAGGCAGGGACCAGCAGCCGCATCGAGAACTACCTCGGGTTCCCGACCGGGGTGAGCGGCGCCGAACTGGCCGAACGGGCGCTCAGCCAGGCGACGCGTTTTGGCGCCGAGGTTCTGACGCCTCTCTCGGCCACCGGCCTCGCCATCAACGGCGGCTACAAAACCCTCGAACTTTCCGACGGGAGCTCGCTGTCGTGCCGGGGTTTGATCGTCGCCACCGGGGTGGCCTACCGGCACCTCCCCACCGAAGGTCTCGATCGCCTCACCGGGGCCGGCGTGTACTACGGAGCAGC
This sequence comes from Acidimicrobiia bacterium, assembly GCA_030624805.1. Classification (GTDB taxonomy): domain Bacteria; phylum Actinomycetota; class Acidimicrobiia; order Spongiisociales; family SHLN01; genus SHLN01. The sequence goes on along the minus strand of JAUXJL010000276.1, from coordinate 1,188 downwards.
GACTACCGAGGCGTTAGCTGCCGAGGGTCAGCACGTGTACGTCGTGGGATCTGCCAATTCGGCCGGCCAGGGGGCCAAGTACTTTTCGAAGTTCGCCCGGACAGTCACGGTAATCGTCCGTGGCCCCGACCTCGCCGCCCACATGAGTCAGTATCTCATCGACCAAATCGATCAAACCTCAAACATCGAGGTGGTTCCCCACACACGAATCACAAAGGCCATCGGTGAGAATCGCCTCGAACAGATCGAGCTCGAAAACAATGAAACTGGCGAGAAGCGGACGGTCCCGGCTTCTTTTCTATTCATCTTCATCGGGGGCGCCCCGAGCCACGACTGGCTAGGTGACGCGGTGCTGTGTGATGAATTTGGCTACATACTCACGGGACCCGACCTTCTCGAGAACAACGCCCTGCCGCATGATTGGCCGCTCCCCCGGCATCCGTTCCATCTCGAGACCTCGAGCCCGGGAGTGTTCGCGACCGGCGATGTTCGTCACGGCTCGATACGACGAGTGGCCGGGGCCGTTGGCGAAGGATCGACCGCCATCCAGCTCGTTCACCGCTACCTGGCGGAACACCACGAGTGATGGATCCTGACCCTGACTCTAAGCGAGCGCCACCAGGGCGAGCATGCCCTGGTCGAAGTAGGCGGTCGTACCTTCCGGCATCAGTATCGCCCGATCGATTTCGAGCCGAGCCACGAAGTCGGTGTCGTGGCTGACCAAGATGATCGTTCCCGGGTAGTGGTGCAAAGCGTCGAGTAGCGCGGACTGAGCCTGGGGGTCGAGGTTGTTGGTCGGTTCGTCGAGCAGCATGACGTTTGGACCGCCCAGCACCACCTGACAGAGCGCCAGCTTGGTCTTTTCACCTCCCGACAGGGTGCCGGCGTCCTGATCGACCTTGTCGGCCAGGAGGAAGTGACCGAGCACTGAGCGGAGGGTTTGCGGGGGCTCACTCGAGACCGAACGCACGTGGTCGAACACGGTCTGGCCGGAGACGATCTGCTCATGTTCCTGGGCGTAGTAGCCGATGCTGGCGTTGTGGCCGACCACCACGTCGCCGAGATCGGGCCGATCCACACCGGCCAAGATCCTAAGCAGCGTTGTTTTGCCGGCCCCGTTCAACCCCATGATCAGGAGTCGCTGGCCCCGCTCTGCGAACACGTCGACATCGAGGAACACGACGTTGT
>JAUXJL010000217.1 GCA_030624805.1 Acidimicrobiia bacterium | reverse complement strand
TGGGAAGGGCCGCAGAGGTATCGGGTGGAGATCCAGAAACCCATCGTGATCGACCGAAGCCACTCCCGTCAAGCGCTCGCACAGGAGGCAATAGAGGAGTTTGCCAGTCGGCTCGACGCCTGGTTGGCTCTCCACCCGGCGAGCTGGCGGAGGTGGCATGATGTTGTCCCGAGGGAAGGTCGTTAACCCTGAACGGGATCTAACACTCTCGGTACCCCGAAGAGGGCCGCGGCCGGAGATGGCCTCATCGAAGCGAGCCACCGTGTCATCGATGTGGTCGGCCGGCCGGGCCGAGTGCTGGGAGATGAGCCGCTCCCGAACAGCCTCGACCGAGATGCCTTTAGTCAAAAACAAGTAGCGAGCCGCCAATGGGCTTGCCCAGGTGCAACGGTTGGCCGTTCACTGCCAACCGTGAACTGCCGGCAGTCTCAGAATCGCTCGGCTGAAAAGCTCAGTGCGACGATGAGGCCGGCGGTCACGTCCACCTCGGTGAACCGTCCGAGGCCATCAGCTCCGGTCGAGATTGTCCAGACGTCTTGCTCGAGCAGGCTGCGGGCGGTCACTTGACCTTCGTCCACTACCAGGAGGAGTCCATCGTCGTACTCGGCAAACGTTTGAAGTACCGGTGACTCGTTGACGACGACCGTGCTGCCATCAGCCGCCGCCAGGTGATGGTGTCGGGCAACCGCGCCGAATTCGATCTCGAGAACATGCAGCTCGCCGTGGTCGTGAGGGCCCAACTCGATTGAACTGCCCGGCGCAAAGGCCTTCTCCCACCGCACCTCACCCGAGTCAGTTTCGAGAACGACGATTCCTCCTGTCACGAGCCCGGCCACGATTGTGTCTTCCACAGCCGACACATTCGCCACGGCATCCGGCAGGTCGCGCGCCCAGACGGCCGCCCCCAACCACGTTCTCAGCTCCACAGTGATGCCATGGCCCACGACGACGCCCTCCTGGCCGGCTGAAGCCAGGCTGTCCACGCGGTCTCCGATATCAAGAGATGCGGCCTGTCGTGTCACGTAGTCATACAGCACCACGGCCGTGCCATTGGACACAGCGAGGATGTCGGGACCGGCTGCCATCTCATGCAGCCCATCTTCGAGTGGGAAGCTGGCAGCCGTCCCCTCGATCCGATCGATGACGGCCAGGCTCGCCCGGGAAGCGACGAACACGCCCTGGTCGATTGCAACAACGCCGGTGACGGACTCCGCAACCGAACTCAGCCAGTCAAGCCCACACGGGTCCAGATCAAAGGAGGCAACAAATCCATCGAAGGTCGCTACGTACACGCGGTCACCGAGAGTATCCATCTCCACCGGTCGATCACCCAGAGACAGGCTCCAGAGTCGAGTGGGGCTGGTCGCGTCGGCGAACACTGCCAGCTCAACGTCCCTGACTTCTTCGTCGTCGGTTGCCGGCAGCTCGACAAAACACTCCGGGGGTGGGACCACGAGCGCTGCCGTGGTGGTGGCCGGGCCGGTCGTCGGAGGTGATGTTGTAGTTGAGGCACGTGTGCTGGTTGTGGGCGACGGCAGCGTCAGGGGTGTGGTTGTCGGCGCGGCGGTACTCACCGTCTCCGAGGAACATCCGGCTGCCAGCAGGCCAATAACAAGCAGAATGACCGTCAGGCGCATCGCCTCACGCTACCTGGAAATGAAAGGAGGGGACTGAAGCCGAGACTCGACACCGAGCTATCAGAAGGATGCTGGAAAAGGGATCACGGCTACCCGGAAACGAAGCTCAGCCGGACCGATCGACGCGGATTGTCACGGTTCGGGTCGACGAGCACCACCGATTGCCACGTCCCAAGCTGCATGCGCCCGTCCAGCACGGGAATCGTGATAGAGGGCGCAATGAAGGCGGGCAACACATGATCGGCTCCGTGCCCCGGGCTGCCATGCTGATGCCGGTAGTCGAAGCCAGGAGGCAGCACATGGTCGATCACGTCGAGGAGGTCGTCGTCGCTGCCCGCCCCTGTCTCGATAAGGGCGATCCCGGCGGTGGCGTGCGGACAGAACACCTGGACGATGCCGTCGCCTTTGTCGGCAACAAATCGGGCTACCTCGGAGGTGATGTCGCGGGCCTGAGGGTCGGATCCGGTTCGGAACTCGAGGACCTCAGTCTCCACTTCAGATCGTGAAGCTTTCGCCCCAGTCGAGCGCCACCATCTCAATCCCATCGCCGGCCAGCACATTCTTGGCCATGCCGGTGATGAACTCCCGGCCGGTGGCACTGAGATAGAAGTCGTGGATCGGAACCACCTGCTTGGGCCCGAGGTCCCGGGCGAATTGGACGGATCGAGTGGTGGTACCCCACGGGGTAATGAGCGGCAGAGCGAGAACCGGCGCGGTGTGCGTCGGTTGATAGCTGTCGCCGGGATGCGTGAAGACTCCGTCGATCGTGTAGCTGCGATTGGGAGGCGTGGTCCCATTCGGGATCATTTCATGGATCACGTCTTCGGTGGAAACGCCGGCCGGATTGTCCACCAGCACCTCGATCTCGTGCGGCTCTAAGAGATCGAAAACGGCCTGGTTGGAATGCACGGCGACATCCTCTCCACGATCGATTAGCCAGCGGACGAACTCGGGTTTGACGTGGTCTCCGTGCTCGTGAGTGATCAGGATGCGCTGGATGTCGCCAATGGATTCGAGGTCCACGTCCCCCGACCCGAAGGTCCAGAACCCGGGATCGAACAGAGTTGCCCCATCGTCGGTGGTCACTACGAGGCACGAATTGGTGAGTCTTCTGATAGTGGTCATGTCAGGAACCTAGCGCCCGGCCCGCCTAATCGGTCTTCCCTCCTCTACGAAGGCAGTTCCGTGGTAACCAATGAGGAGATCGACGGCACCTGGCAGGTCGGCCAGCGAGATCGACGTCCTACCTTGCCATGGGAGGGTTGTTCGTCCGGCCACCTGTTTCCTGCCTACTCCGCAGCTAGAAGTTCTCACCGCGGAACAGCTGGCTCACCGACTCATCGCTGAAGATGGCCAGGATGGCTTGCGCCAGCTGGGGAGCGATGGAAAGCACGGACAGATTTGGCAGGCCGTCGGCGGCGGGCGGGAGCGGGAGCGAGTTGGTGATTATGAGCTCTTCGAGGACCGAGTTCTTGATCCGGTCAACGGCGGGATGGGATAGAACCCCGTGGGTGGCGACGGCCCGCACGGTCAAGGCGCCCCGGGCCTTGAGGAGTTTGGCCGCAGAGACGAGGGTGCCGGCGGTGTCGACCATGTCATCGACAATCACCGCGTGACGGCCCTCGACCTCACCAACCACCCATAGTGCCTCAACGTCGTTGCGGAGATCGGTACGGCGCCGCTTGTAGATGAGGGCCATTTCGGAGCCGAGATGTTTGGCGTACTTCTCGGCCAATTTCACCCGACCCGAGTCGGGCGAGATGATCACAGTCGGCCCGCTCATGGTGCCTTCCAGGTAATCGGCGAACCCGTGTAATGCCGTGAGGTGGTCGAAGGGAGTGGATGAGAAGCCCTGGATCTGGCCGGTGTGGAGGTCGACGGAAACGATTCGGTCGGCCCCCGCGGCCAGGAACATGTCGGCGATGAGACGGGCCGAGATCGGCTCGCGAGCCCGGACCTTCTTGTCTTGTCGGGCATAACCGAAGAAGGGCACAACGGCCGTGATTCGGGTGGCGGACGCACGCTGCAGCGCATCGATCATGATGAGCTGCTCCATGATGTGTTTGTTTACGGGTTGGCTGTGGCTTTGAAGCACAAAACAATCAGCCCCACGGACGCTTTCGTTGTAGCGAACGTAGATCTCTCCGTTCGCGAACGACGACAGCTCAACATCCCCGAGGGGAACCTCGAGGATCTCGGCCACGTCCTCGGCGAGCGGCGTATTAGCGGACCCCGAAAACAGCATCAACCTCTTGCTGGATGCGATTTTCATTCGCGCCTGCGCCTCTGCGTCTTCCGCACGGCAGCGTAGTCAGGGATTTCCTTCTGTACCGAACGCTCGACGCCGAGCGCTCCCGGCGACACGTCTCTGGTGATTGTCGAGCCGGCCCCCGTCCAGGCGTCATCACCAATCGTGACCGGAGCGACCAGCATCGTGTCGGAGCCGATGCGGGTGCGGGCTCCGATGGTGGTGGGGTGCTTCTCGAAGCCGTCGTAGTTGCAGGTGATGGTGCCCGCTCCGATATTGGAGTCCTCGCCGATAGTGGCGTCACCCATGTAGCTGAGATGCGGTACCTTGCTTCCCCGGGCCAGAACGGTGTTCTTCATCTCAACGAACGT
>JAUXJL010000222.1 GCA_030624805.1 Acidimicrobiia bacterium | reverse complement strand
CGTCCTGGTGAAAGTGGGAGTCCATCGCGGCCTTGATGGGAGTGAGGTGGGTCCATGGGATCGCTTTGGGTGGACCGGTCGTGCCTGAGGAGAACAAGATGTTCATGTAGTCGGCGGGGCCGACGGCGACCGCCTCGAATGACTCGGTGGGGCCCAGGAACTCGTCCCAGTCGAGGTCGTCTTGCCTGAGTTGGTCGGGTTCCGGATCCACCACGATCGCCCGGGGCGCCAGGGCTTCGAGCACCTTGGCGTACATCGGCAGGGTCCGGCCGCCTCGGTGCACGACACCCTGGGTGATCACCGCATCGGCTCCGGCGATCTCGAGCCGGGCCTGGATCTCGGCCGGTGCGAAGCTATCCGCGATCGAAACCACGACACCACCCGCCTTGACGATTCCCAGGTAGCCGGCCACCGCCTGGACGGTCATCGGCATCGCAATGGCGACCCGGCTGCCCCGGTGCAAGCCAAGTTGTCCGAGCCCATGGGCCACCCGATCGATCAGCGCTTCGAGTTGTCCGTACGACAGGCGCCCGCGTTCGCCCTCATGTTCGAAGAGAACGGCCGTTGTCTCCGGGTCGGCACGGAAGCAGGTCTCGACGATGTTGAGGCGGGCCCCCGGAAACCATATCGGCCTCTGAGAGTCGACCGGCTCGGCTACGACGGCATCGGGTGAAGTGTCGAACTGGATACCGAGTCGATCGATCACCTGTTCCCAGAAATCGGGGCGGTGTTCTACGGACCAGCGATGAAGATCGTCGTAAGAGTCCAGGCCCAGATCAGTGGCGAAACTGGTCACGTTGGCCTTGGCCACCGTGTCCGGGTTGGGCTTCCAAAACGGAGCGATCGACGATTCAGTCACTGACGCCGAATCTAGTGACCTACAGTCCGCAATCAGGCAGCCGAGTTCTCGAGTTCCCGAGGAGTCGGCCGGGGGTCGCGCAATGCGTAGGTGAGTGCGACTCCGATCGGAATGATGAGCGACGGTATCCACAGCCACAGCGGGACCTTCCCGATGAGGTCGGTCAGGCTCGATTGCACGCCTTCCACCCACACCGTCAGAGCGTTGTTTGACAAAGCGTTGTCCCCGCTGGAGAGCACGAGGGTCCAGTAGAAGATGATGAAGGCTCCGGCAGCAACGAGTACCACACCGGACACCCGATCGAAGATATGAGAGGCGCGGCGCAGCCGGTGCACCACTGTGTCCTTGCCGAGGGCCAGGCCAACGGTTAGCACCATCACCACCGCAGCCATTCCGGCGGCGTAGGCGAAGAAGCTGCCAACCCCCTCGACGAGGTTCTGAGTGAACGACGCCGCGATCACTCCGGCGAAGATGGGGAAGGCACAGGAAAGTGATGCGAGTGCATATGAAATGCCGAATGTGAAGATGGTCCCGGCTCCCTCACTCTTGGTGTCGGCTCGGAAGTTAGGCACCCGCACTTTTAGGTTGTTGCCCATCAGCAACCACACACCGAGTGCGATAACCCCCCCGCCGGTGACGAGAGCGATCCAGGCGAGGCCGTTTGCAATGGAGTCCTGAATCGCTTGGCCGCCAAAACGAATAATCAGCCCGGCAGTCCCGAATATGACAACGAAGCCGGCCGACATGATTAGCCCGATCTTGAGGGCTCGGCCGACGACCACCCGGCGCGGTACCTCCTCGTCCTCGTGCAGGCCCATGAAGAAGCTGAGATAAGCGGGAAGCATGGCGAATCCGCACGGATTGACCGTTGAGAGCAATCCGGCGGCAAAGGCGAAGATCATGAGGCGTCGATGATTTCTTCGATGCGCTCGGTCAACTGCTCAGACAAGATCAGGCCGTGGTGGCGTTCGACGATGATGCTGTCGGCCGAGACGAAGATTGTGGTCGGCATGGCGGGTAGGTTCCCAAGCTCCTCGAGCAATGCCCCCTCGGGGTCCTCCATGATCGGGTAAGTGATCCCGGTCTCAAAGAGAAGCTGGGCGGCGGCTGCCTCGGACGCTTCCTGGAAGTCCACACCAACGAAGTCGACCTGGTCGCCATATTGAGCATGGGCTGCTGCCAGGTCCGGGAGCTCGGCCCGGCACGGGGCGCACCACGAAGCAAAGAAGTTGATGACGAGCGGCCGGCCTGAATGCCCGGCCAGGAGCTCTTCGGGTGTGGCGTAGTTGACGTAGCCGACAGTTTCGGGTGCGGGGCCGGCCACCGTGGTCGGGGGCTCGCCGGGACCGTCGCCGGCCGCGAATGCGAGTACGACGGCCGATCCAATGATGAGAACGGAAATCACGGCGGCAATACCGGCTTGTCGGATCTTGGATTTTGGTGGGTTTCTCACGGCTAGCTCTATAACTCACGCTCGGGGTCGAGTGGTTCCCTCCTGTCGGGTAGGTGACAGTTAGGTGCCGTCATCTGCCCTTCCATTCGGGAGACCGCTTCTCCTGGAACGCCCGCGGGCCCTCGAGGGCGTCTTGGCTCAAATAGACGGGCTCGTAGATTCGGTATCCCTCGGCGAGGGCATCGGACCAGCCGCGCTCGGCCGCCGCATACACCATCGCCTTGGCGGCCCGAACCGACAGGGGGGCATTGGCAACGATCTGAGCCGCCATGCTCTCGGCTTCGGTGATGAGATCGTCGGCTGCCACTACGCGGTTGACGAATCCGATCTCGTGCGCCCGCCGGGCGTCGATCGGCTCAGCAGTAACCAGCAGCTCCAACGCCACCCGGGGCGGGATGAGCCAGGGGAGCGGGGCCGCCCAGGGCGCACCCCGCGACCAGCGGGCTTCAGTGATTGCAAAGCTGGCACTGTCGGCGGCTACCACCAGGTCGCACTGCTGGGCAAGGAAGAATCCACCCGCGTATGCGATGCCGTTGACGGCCGCAATCACCGGTTTGTCGGTGTGCAGGTTGCGGCCGAGATAGGGCAGCCAATCTTGGGGTGGAACGGCCATGGCACTGTCGGCCATCTCCTTGAGATCGGCCCCTGCACAAAACGCCTTGTCGCCGGCCCCAGTGAGGATGAGGACGTGGCTGGAGTCGTCGGCGATGAATTCTCTGAGGCCTGCGAACAAGCCATCGCGGACGGCCTGGTTGAGGGCGTTGTGAGCCTCGGGACGGTTGATGGTGAGTCGGGTAATGCCATCGTGCTTTTGGTACAGGACGGGGTCTTCGCTCACCGGCACTCTCCAAGGGATGCGAGAGGGCCAGTGTACCGGTCGGGTAGGCTGGCTCAGGAGGCCGCTGAGCAAGACATGTCACCAATCTCGTCCGGGCGCATCGAGCACGAGCTAGGAGCCTGAATTGGCGGTTTTGGCGTCACGCCTCGACCCCGGCGGCGACGTGTATGCCGCCAACCGAGAGGCAATGGAGGCCCACCTCGCCCGGCTGGAAGAGATCCTGGCGGAAGCTCGTGGCGGTGGAGGTGAGCAGTACGTTGACCGCCACAGACGCCGCGACAAGCTGCTACCCCGTGAGCGTGTCGAGCTGCTGCTCGACCGGGACGCTCCCTTCCTCGAGCTGTCGGCAACCGCCGCGGCGGGAACCGAATTCGCAGCCGGGGCCGCCCTCGTCACAGGCATCGGCGTCGTGAGTGGCGTGGAATGTGTGCTCATGGCGAGTGACCCGACGGTGCGGGGCGGAGCGGTCAATCCGTATACGCTCGCCAAGATGCTGCGGGCCTATGAGATCTCGCTCCACAATCGTTTGCCGCTCTTTTTCCTGGTGGAGTCGGGCGGGGCCGACCTCAAGCGCCAGGTTGAAATCTTCTTGCCAGGCGGAGCCATGTTCCGAGAGCTGACCCGTATGTCTGCCGCCGGTATCCCCACGATCTCGCTCGTGTTCGGCAACTCAACTGCCGGCGGCGCCTACCTGCCGGGGATGTCTGACTACGTGGTCATGGTGAAGGAGCGCGCCAAAGTGTTTCTGGGCGGTCCGCCGCTCGTCAGGATGGCAACCGGAGAGGAGTCGACGGACGAGGAGTTGGGCGGCGCCGAGATGCACGCCCGCACCAGCGGCCTCGCCGATTACATGGCCATGAACGAGCCAGATGCCATCCGCATCGGCCGCCTCATCGCCTCCCGGCTCAATTGGCGCAAAAAGGGGCCGGGCCCAAGCCGCGCATCGATTGAGCCCCGGTTCAGCAGCGATGAGTTGCTGGGGGTGGCCTCGGCCGACCTCAAGATGCCCTTCGATGTGCGTGAGATCCTCGCCCGCATCGTCGATG
>JAUXJL010000115.1 GCA_030624805.1 Acidimicrobiia bacterium | reverse complement strand
CCCGGTGTGAGTGGGCGGGGTCCGATCCGCTCTACGTCGCCTATCACGATGATGAATGGGGGACTCCCGAACACGACGACATGAAGCTATTCGAGTTCGTAGTGCTCGAGAGCGCCCAGGCCGGTCTCAGCTGGATCACCATCCTCAAAAAGCGGGAGAACTACCGCAAGGCATTCTCCGGCTTCGACCCGGACAGGGTGGCGCGATTCACGCCCGCCAGGGTGGAACGATTACTCGACAACGAAGGAATAGTACGAAATCGGCAGAAAATTGAGGCCGCGATCGGTAATGCCCGAGTGGCGCTGGTGGTGCGGGAGGAATTCGGGAGTATCGCCGAGTATTTCTGGGGTTTCGTTGACGGAACTCCGGTCATCAACCGCTTCAAGACCATGTCCGATATACCGGCCAAGACACCGGCCTCCGAGGCCATGTCGAAGGACATGAAGTCCCGTGGATTCCGATTTTTCGGGCCGGTTATCGCCTATGCGCTCATGCAAGCCATGGGGCTGGTCAACGACCACACAGTCCGGTGCTTCCGCTGGCAGGAAGTCCAGGGCTGAGCGGTTACTCGCCCAGAAACTGTTCGAACTCGGTACCGGCGTAACGGGCGCTCAACTCCTCAAAATTGACTACGGCGGTCGCCAGATTGTCCGGGGTGGCCTTCTTGAGGGCTGAACCTTTATAGGTATATCCCTCGATGCTCAGAAACTCGGCCAGGCGTTCCACCGTGGCGTTCTTGCCGGCGAGATCAATGAAGTCCTCGTATTGCACGCGCCTGATCTTCTCGGGCCCGAGCATCTCGACCGCATCATCCCAAAACGCCTGCGACTGTCCGTGGAGAGCTACAGACTCCTCGACCCGGGCGTGGAACTTCTCGAAGTCGATGGTGCTCGGTGGCCGCACCCCGGCCTTCTCGAACTGGCTCTTGCCCTCCTCATGGTGTCGATAGACCGACAGAGCATGCTTGATGCGGTTGCGTCGCTCAAGCAACACGACCTTCGACTCGGCATCGAGTAGGAGTTTGAAGAGAGGCGTGTGGTCCTCGATGGTATGGGCGTGCATCTTGAAGCCAACCTGTGAGAACTCCGGAAACTTGGGAGGATTGAAATGGGGATTGGTGCTCAACTCCTCGATCCAGGCTTGGTACTCCGGCCCGGTCCGATCCCGGGGCGGCGTGAACACGGTCCGCATCCAATCGAGGCGTTCGGCCTCGGTCACCTCCCACGCCCAGCGTTCCAGCGGTTCGAAGCCGGGCACAAACGTGTTTGGCCCGCTACCAAGCGTCTGAATGAGCCAGGAGCTGCCGGTATTCCCATAGAAAACGAGAAGAAACGATCGCATGGTGGGCAATGGTAGGGGGGAGGAGATACTCAGCAGCTACTCAAAGGCAGCATCTCGCGCCTCGATTCCTCTGGCAATGTCGTTCCAATATCCGTACGTTCCGTGCACCAGGAACTCGGTAGCAGCCTCAACCACCGCAGCAAGGGAGACGAGGCTGAACCCGCCCCCAACCGAAACGCGTTTCACTCCCAGCCTGCCCAGCTCGACCACAGACGGGGCTGCCGGGAGTGCCAGCACGTTGACCGGAAGATCGACAGACTCAACCACCCGGCGAATGTCTTCGGCTTCGGTAAGGCCTGGCGCATAAAGCACGTCGGCTCCCGCCTCCTGGAAGGCCTGGAGCCTGGCGATGGTGTCCTCGAGGTCGGGCCGCTCGTGAATGAAATTCTCGGCTCGGGCTGTAAGGACAAGCCGGCCAGGACCGCGGTGGGCGGCATCGGCAGCGGCAACAACCCGCTCTGCGGCCAAGGCAGGCTCGTAGATCGAATCGGTCTCCGGACCGGAATAGTCCTCAACCGAACACCCCGCCAGGCCTATTTCGATGGCGTCCAGCACAGTCTCGGCCACTCCCGACGGATCGTCGGCAAAGCCATTCTCCAAATCGGCACTCACCGGCAGGTCGGTTGCAGTCACGATCTCGGCGGCGTGAGCAAGAGCCTCGTCCCTGGTAACCCGGCCATCCAGCCGACCAAGCGTGGCGGCATGGCCAGAGCTAGTGGTGGCCAGGGCGTTGAAGCCGAGAGATGCAAACAGTCGGGCCGATCCGACATCCCACGGATTCGGAAGCAGGAGCGGATCATCCCCCTGATGAAGGTCGAGGAATGTCTGGTGGGCCTGAGCGGGCATGCCCGGACCCTAGGGCATATCAGAACCGGCGGGACCTGGCTGGCAACGCGGGCACCAATAGGTCCTCCGGCTGAGCTCACCGAGCTCCTCGGCCTCGATGTGGGTCCCGCACCGCCGACATGGCCGGCGCGCCCGGTCGTACACCCACAGATCGGCCCGGCGGCCGTATCCGGTTGTGTTGCGGCGCCCGCGGGAACGATTCGCCCACAGCAAACGACGTGCCCGAGCGGCGAGACCTTCGATGGCAGCTCGGTCGAGGTCGCCAGGGACCGCCCGGGGATGGACGCGTTCGAGGAAAAGCACCTCCGATTTGTAAACGTTGCCGATGCCGGCCATCACCCGCTGGTCGAGCAGGAGATCGGCCGCGGAAGCAGCCGGCGAGGCCATCGCCCGGTCGGCCGCCGTCCCCGGATCGAACTGGCGAGCCAGCAGGTCAGGGCCGAGGTGGGCAATTTCGTCTTCGATCATTGGGCTCGGTCCGATGGACACGTCGGGAGCGGCAAAGCACACTGCCGAGTGATCCGCGGTGGCGACAACCACTCGTGCCTTACCGGCCGTCTTTCGCCAGGGCTCCTCACGGCGGTAGAGGTGCCACTGGCCGGTCATCCCAAGGTGGGTCCGCAGCGAGAGGTCGCCGGTGTAGTGCACGAGTAGATGTTTGCCGCGGCTTTCGACCGACTCGACCGACTGTCGAGCTAGCCGACCGGCCCATTGGTGGGCGGCGCGGCTCGAGCCCGATACGTTCTCAACCGCCGACCCGACGAGTGGGGCGAGAAGCCGAGCAGCCTGGTAAAGCGTGTCACCTTCTGGCATCACTCACGCCCGGAAGGCCAAACCTTTGTACGAGTCGGTGAATCCGGCGCCCATCAGGAGGGCCCCGAGTGGGGTAGCCGCCGCCCGTTCTCCGTCGACGGTCTCGATTTCGAACCGACGCCGCCGAGCGCCCAGCTTCCGAAGCACGTCGACTGCCTGGTTGAGCACTCCGTCGTCCCCCGTGAAGGTCAAGACTTTGCGGCCGCCTCGTTCAATGAAGGCAACCAGCCCACCACCCACCGTTATGACATAGGCCCCGGCCGACCGACTCGGCCGGCCGGTTTCGTTGGACGGCCACGCCACGGCCGCCCCATACGGGTTGGCGGGATCGGCCGCCGCCACGAGCAAGGCCTCACCGCTGGAAGGCTGGCGCAGCCGATCGACGGCACCCGGCGAGGCGAATTGGGCGCCGCCCAGACCTTCAATGAAATATCCCCGTCGCACCCGCCCGGCGTCCTCCAAGGCCCTGAGCACGGGATAGATGCCGGAAAACCCTCCAGGAATACCCTCAGCAGAGGCCACGTCGCGCGTGAGAATTCCGGTCCTTTCCAGCAACAGCTCGGCGAGCGCCTTCGAACGGGCGGTGACATCGGGAGCCGGCTGGAGTAAGGACTCGACGAGATACCAGCGGCCACTACCCGACGGCGGCGATGCCGACGGCATATGGGGCCGACGAGCACTGCTCGCGGTGCGCTTTACCTTGCCCCACAGGAAGGCTCGGAGCGGCCCGATGGTGTCGTTGGTGACTTCGCCAGCCCACACGAGATCCCACAAAGCGTCCAGTGTGTCCTGTGGATCCCGGCCACCGGCGGCCTCGTACAGGTCGCGAAAGAAGGAAGCACCTCGCTGGGAGAGGTGAGAACGTAAATAGTCATGGATGGAATCGGAGGGAGCTTCTCCACGGGGTGGGAGATGCAACAGCGGGATCTGATCACGAAGGTAGAGGGATAGCCGGCCATCGTTGGCGGCGAGAGGCTCACGACCTACCCACACCACCTCGCCGGACGCCATGAGTTGGTCGAGCAACTCGGGCCCGTAGGTCATGCGGGACGGGAGCACATCGACTTCCAAGATTGAGGCGGGTATCGCCGCCCCTTGAAGCTGACGAACGATCTCGAGCAGCCGATCGATGCTCGATTGGTGATCGCCGAGGCCGTGCCAGCGAGCAAGGAACTCACCAAGGGCGGCCGGTTCGACCGGTTCCACCTCAGACCGCAATTTGGCGAGCGACCGGCGTCGCAGCCTGCGCAGCACGTCGGTATCCACCCACTCCTGACCGTCTCCGGCTGGAAGGAACGCACCCCGTGCCGTTCGTCCCGCCGCCTCGAGCCGGTTGAGTACCTCATCGACCACGGCCGGGGCAAGACCAAGAGCCGATCCCGCCTGCAATGAAGTGAACGGTCCGTGGGTGCGGGCGAAGCGGCCGACGACATCACCAAGCGGATCCTCGACTGGTTCCAGGAACGAAGCGGGAACCCCCTGCGGGAGTGCAACTCCGAGCGCGTCGCGCAACCGGGCCGCGTCCTCAACCGCCGCCCATCGCTCCCCGTCACCATGGGCGAGCCGCAGCACCTGACGCGAGGCCTCCAGCTCGGCGAGCAGGGCGTCGAGATCCCCGTCCAGGCGAGCTTCCAGATCTGGCCGGGTCAATGGGCCGAGATGGCGGAGCAGATCGTGCACGGCCGGGGCGGTACGGGCTTGACGGTCGGGAAGCAATCGCTGAAGGTCGAGCTCCACTTCGGCCACAACCTCGCCGTCCAGCAGGCTCCGAAGCTCGGGCTCCCCCATCAGCTCGGCCAGGAGACTGCGGTCCAGTGTGAGAGCGGCTGCCCGTCTTTCGGCAGGCGGCGCGTCGTATTCGTACATGTAGGCCGCGACGAAGTCGAACGTGAGCGACGACGCAAATGGGCTTGGCGTGTCGAGAGCGACGTCGGTTACCCGGACTTTTCGGGCGCGCACATCGCTGAGCAGATCGGTCAGAGCCGGCAGGTCAAAGTGTTCCTGGAGGACTTCGCGGTAGGTCTCGAGCACGATCGGGAACGAGGGATAGTTGCGAGCAATCTTGAGCAAGTCGGCCGAGCGACGGCGTTGCAGCCACAGTGGAGTTCGGTCACCCGGGCGTCGTCGTGGCAATAGAAGGGCCCGGCCGGCGGCTTCGCGGAAGCGGGAAGCGAACAGGGCACTGTTGGCAACCTCCTCCACCACCAGCTCCTCCAGTTCCTCAGGCTCCACTAGCAGAGCATCAACCGGCGGTGGCTCATCGGCATCCGGGAATCGGAACACCATGCCGTCATCGGTCCACATGGCATCAACCTCGTAGTCGTAGCGAGCCCGCAGCTTCGCCGAAGCGGCCAGCGACCATGGGGCGTGTACCCGGGCCCCAAAGGGCGACAACAACACCATTCGCCAGTCCCCGATTTCGTCCCGGTAACGCTCAACCACGATGGTGCGGTCGGTCGGGAGAGTGCCTGTCGCCTCCTTCTCCTCGGCGATGAACGCAGCCAGGTTGGCGGCCGCCCACGGGTCAAGGCGGTATCGCTCCACAAGCAGCTGCTCGGCCTCAGCCGTTCCGAGAGCTCCCATTTCTCGTATGAACCCACCGATGGCGCGACCAAGCTCGAGGGGCCGCCCAACCATGTCGCCATGCCAGAACGGCAGCTTGCTTGGCGTGCCGGGCGGTGCCGGCGTCACCCTCACCCGGTCGTGATCGATCTCGTCGATGCGCCAGGCTGTGGAACCCAGGGTGATGACATCACCGGGGCGTGATTCGTACACCATCTCTTCGTCGAGCTCGCCGACGTGGCCCCCCTCGGGGAGAGACACCCGATACATGCCCCGATCCGGGATCGTGCCGGGGTTGGTGACGGCCAGCATCTGGGCGCCGGGCCTCGGAGTCAATATCCCGTCCACCCGGTCCCAGACCAGGCGAGGACGCAGCTCGGCGAACTCGTCGGACGGATACCGCCCGGCCAGCATGTCGAGCACCGCCTCAAACCCGGCCCGGCCGAGGGTGGAGTATGGGCCGGCCCGGCGGACGAGATCGAACAGGTCATCGACCGACCACTCATCCATGGCGACGGCCGCGACAACCTGCTGTGACAACACGTCGAGGGGGTTTTTCGGCACGCTGGTCGACTCGATCTGCCCGGCGTACATACGATCGACCACCACCGCCGCTTCTAGCAGATCGGCCCGATGCTTCGGGAACACCCGGGCACGGCTGGGAGCACCCACCTGGTGACCGGCCCGACCCACCCGTTGCAGCCCACTGGCGACGGTGTTGGGTGACTCAACCAGCATGACCAGGTCGACTGCCTCCATATCGATACCGAGCTCGAGTGAGCTAGTGGCCACCACCGCAGGGAGATCGCCCCGCTTGAGCCGGTCCTCTATGGCCAGGCGCTGTTCGCGCGACAGCGAACCGTGATGGGCTTGGGCCACCTCGCGGCCGGCCAGGTCGTTTAGCTGCTGGGCGAGCCGTTCCACCAGGCCGCGGCTATTGCCGAAGACGATCGTCGAACGATGTTTCTCAATCAGCTCGAGCAGCTTGGGGTACATGAGTGGCCAGATGGAACGAGTTGGGGGCTCGTCGGGGTCCTCAGAGGGAGCCGCCAGGTCGGGTCGAGTCATGTCCTGGAGCGGGACCACCACCTGGATGTCGAGTTCCTTCTCCCATGGGGCGTCGACGATCTCGACCGGCCGGGGG
>JAUXJL010000002.1 GCA_030624805.1 Acidimicrobiia bacterium | reverse complement strand
GTCACCACTGAAGGCACGGACCATGCCTGGCCCCCAGGCGATTGGCGCATGTACGGGGGTCGCGCCCGGATCGTCATTCATCCGCTCGTGGAACAGGAAGGTTCTTTGGGAGATATGTTGGCCCGGGTCGAGAAGACCATTCGGGCCACCTATGACGAGCTAGTGGCGGAGGCCTGAGCGGCCCCGGGAAGCTACGAAGTCGGCCTCCAGCTCCAACCCGGAGTCCGAAATCCAACGCTGGTACCCATCAAACGCCGCCTCGAACCGGCGAGCGGCCGGCCGGCAAGAACGAGTTGCTGCCAGAGCCGCACCTGAAATGGGTATTCCACGACGAGGGTGGGAGCATTCACCAGACCGGCCGAGCCGCATTTTGGGACTCGTCTCGATTTTCGACCGCTGGCATTCGAGCTCCGTCGGACGCGGCCGGTCGTTAGTCGTAGATGCCCACGAGGTACGACTCGCCTTCTCGAACCTCACATAGGAAAGCTCCAGCCGAGGTGACGAGTTGATAACGATCCGAGGCGGGTTCCCCTTCCCACCACCGCCCCATACGCCGCCATGGCCCCGCCCAGGACAGGACCGGTTCCCATCGGCTGCGGAGCCGTACCCGCGTGGGCAGGCCGGCCTCCCACTCCACTGCCAGCGGGCGTGGCCGGGGTGGCACCAGAGAAGGAGTTGGGGCAGGGAGACGCCCCGGCCAGGGAGCCGATGGGTCTCGGGTGGGAGCAGGAGCCGCCTCGCCCCATCGAAACCACTGGACCTGTTCGCCGGGATCCCGACCCCCCTGTTGCCGAGCTTGCAGGACCGCATCAGGCCCTACGAGAGCCTGCGCCCGGATGAGGGCCCGAGTAGCTTCCGCCTCACTTGCCGGGTCTTCTGCCAAACCAAGCTGGCGACCCTCACCCGACATATCGGCGGGTGTCACGCGCAGCCTTCTCAACCCGCCAGGGATGCCCCCCGACTCCACCCAGGCCCGCAGCTGCCAGCGAATCCGCTCGGCCAGGGTGGCCTCATCAAACGGGTCGGCACTGCGCCAAACCCGGCTCAGCACGCTACCGGCCACCGACTCCGCCTCAATTTCAACCCGATGTGGGGCCACCCCGTCCGCTCTCAGCCCCTCTGCGAGACGATACGCCACGGTACGAGCCGCGAATCCGGCTTGCTCGAGATTGACAAGCGGCTCTTCGTATTTTTCCTCAATGGCACGGTCTTCTGGTACGTCTCGGGGCTGAGTGGTGCGATCCTCACCGGAGGCATACCGGTGAGCCTCCAGGCCAAGCGTCCCAAACCGCGAAGCCACCGCAGCACGGGGAAGGCTGGCCAACTCGCCAAGTGTGGTGATACCCAGCCAGCGGAAGGTCGCAGCCAGCTCTTCGCTCCCTATGGCGGCGACGTCAAGCGAAGCCAGGAACTCTGCCTCGTTCGTGACGATGAACGGTTCCTGCAAGTCACGAGCAAGAACCGCCGCTTGGCGGGCCGCGAATGGGCCCTGGGCCACCGCGATAGCTGCTCCGGGGCCGGCAACAACATCGACAACTTCCCGTACTCGCTCAACAAGAGCTTCCTCTCCGCCGTAGTAACGGACGGCTCCAACAACGGGGACGAACACGAGACCGGGATGGACCATCTCCAGGCGCGGAACCAGGGTTTCGATTGCAACGGCGATCGGCTCAAAGGCCCCGGCCTCTGCCCCTCGATCCTGGGCATAGGTGACAACGGCCGGGCACACCGCTTCGGCCTCCCGCCGCAACATACCGACTTGTACGTTGTCGGCCAGACGGTTGGTTGCAACTACCCGATTAGCGTCATCGACCACCTGACACGGCGTATCAGACGGCGCGTCTAGGCATCGCAACGGCCAATCCGGAAACCACACGCACAGTGTCCGCGCCATCGTCCTTCACCTCAATGATTTGATCTATACCCCCCATCCCTTTGCCAGAGGCCGCCATAGTGAAGCGCCGACCTCTCAAACGACCTCTCCCCCGTTCGGCTCCTTCCCAAGCAACTTCTTGCGCCTCCAGACGGAGATGGGTGATCCCGGCGGGGAGGTCGCCATCAACCGGACGCAACACAACCGGTGTAGCCCGGGCCCGGGCGAGCGCACCAAGACGACGCAACATCGGGGCAGCCACCCCCGAGGGCACCTCGGCATACACCGCCCCCATGCCTTCAACTAGTGCTGCGGTGACTTGAGGCCAGCGATGAGAGTCGGGGCAACGGACCACTACCACCCGGTCGGTGGAAACGCCCATCTCCCAAAAAGCGGCGGGGCTGAGCCAGCCTCTAACATCGATGCAGGCCACCCACCCCGGCTGATCACGAAGCAGGCCTAACCCCAGCCTGGTGAGCCCGAACCCGGGCGCACCAATCAGCCCGACCAACTTGCCCGCTTCCAGCTCCAACCGCGGAACGAGGGGGGCTTCGGAAACGGCAGAAATAGTCATAGGACAGTTGATTGTAACCGAACATACGTTCGATTACAATACCACAGAAAGTGGCGTCCGCGGCGTCACCAAAGGAAGTAAGGCGTCACTAAAGGAAGTACACTGATCGCTTGCTGGGGGAAGAACAAGGCTGCAGGGGTTGCGACAGGATCTAGATGGTTTTCAACTCGTTCGAATTTGCAGTCTTCCTGCCACTCGTTTTCATTCTCTATTGGACTGTGCTCCGCAAGCGTCAAAACGTCTTGCTCCTCGTCGCCTCGTATATCTTCTACGGCTGGTGGGACTGGCGCTTCCTCAGCCTGATCGTCATTTCCACGATCACGGACTTCTACGTCGCACAGGCCATCGCAAGCCGGACCGGGGCCAAACAGCGGCGCCTCTTCATGATGGTCAGCATCGTCGTCAACCTCGGAATCCTCGGGTTCTTCAAGTATTTCAACTTCTTCATCGACTCAACGGCGAACGCCCTCGATTCGGTTGGGCTCCAGCCCAACCTGCCCACGCTCACGATCCTTTTGCCGGTTGGTATCTCCTTCTACACATTCCAAACGCTCGGTTATACGATCGACGTGTATCGCAAGAAGATGGAGCCAACCACCAATTGGCTGAACTTTGCGGTATATGTGGCCTATTTCCCACAGCTGGTGGCAGGACCGATCGAACGAGCCCGCCGGCTCCTCCCCCAGATCGAACGAATCCGCACCCGGCTATCCGAGCCACAAATCCGGTCGGGTCTCTACCTCATCCTGCTCGGCTTGTTTCGTAAGGTTGTCATCGCAGACGGCCTCGCTCCGTTGGTGAACGAAGCGTTTGAGCGGTCCGGTTCGGGCGGTTGGCTCCGGCTCCTCCTCGGCATCTACGCTTTTTCCCTCCAGATCTACGGGGACTTCGCCGGGTACTCGGCCATTGCCCGCGGTACCAGCCGTCTGCTGGGAATCGAGCTGATGGAGAACTTCCGACAGCCCTACCTCTCGCGCAATATCACCCACTTTTGGCGGACCTGGCATATATCGCTCTCAACGTGGCTTCGCGACTATCTCTACATCACGATCGGCGGCAACCGTGGCAGTCGGCTCTTCACCTACCGCAACCTCATGATCACCATGCTGCTCGGCGGTCTATGGCACGGGGCTGCCTGGACGTTCGTTGTGTGGGGAGGCCTACACGGGCTCTACCTGGCCGCCCATCGCAGGCTCCGCCACAAGAGCCCGAAGGCGGCCGACGACCCCTTCACTGCCGGCGACATCGTGCCGGCCTTAGTCACCTTCCACCTGGTGGCACTGGCATGGATCTTCTTTCGGGCCGACTCATTCAGCCAGGCGTGGGACTACCTGACCGGAATCGTCACGCTGCGGGGCGGAATGCCGGACCTCGTCGCGGTCGGGGACATGCTGGTATTGCTAGTCCCACTCGGATTGTTCAGCTTCATCATCGACTTCGCCCAACGACAAGGTCGCAAGCAGACCGCTCAAATGGAATGGCCGGCTCTAAGCCGCGGTTTGGCATACGGCGTGATGATCGTCGGGATTATCGTCTTCACCGGTGGAGGCACAACCCCCTTCATCTATTTCCAGTTCTGAGATACTTATGAGCGCGATCCCTACCACCACCCCCACACCCGAGCCCGACCTGACAGCCGCCGAAACGGCCGGCGCCCAGGCCCCCAGGTTCTCGCTGCGCGGTCGAAGCATCAAAACAACCGTGATTGTCCTGGCGGTTGTGCTTGTGGCCGAGCTAGTCGCCAGGGTCCTTTCGAGTGGGCTCCCGAATCCCGACTGGAACTTCCCCCAAACCGATCGCAAGGTAGACCAGATGGAAGCGATGTTTGCCGCAGGTCAGACGGCCGACGTCGTACTGATTGGGAACTCTTCGGTGAATTCTGGCTTCCACACCGATGATCTCGAGGCTCTCAGCGGTCTAGGCACCTTCTACAACGCCGCGCTCGACGGCTCATCGATGCGGCTAACCGAGGATTGGGCACTCAATGTTGTCGTCCCGCTCGTGGCCCCGAAGGTGGTTGTCATTGGGCTCACGAGCCGGGATCTCAACGACGCCAGTAGCTCCAATGCCGAAGTGTTCGACAACTACCTGACGTCCCGCGGCCGAGCGCGATTTCTTGGTGAGGAGACAAGCGGCCAGAAGACTCAGAGTGTGTTGTCGAGTCTCTCGGCGCTGGTTCGAATCAGTCCGTTCCTCCGCGAGCCGGCATCGCTCGTCCTCCAGTACAACCCGGCGGGGCCCAACACCGGAGAGTTCGTGCTTCCAGGTGAGGAATACGAGCCTCGTGCAATAGACATCACCCGCACCCGCGAGCGAGCGCTCAACGACTACAGCTTGGGTGGCATCGAGTTGGAATCGATCACCGACCTCGTAGCCTCGCTCGAGGAGGAAGGCATCATCGTGATCGTGGTCGAGATGCCATACGTCGCCGAGGACTACCTTGATCTTCACCCGAACGGAGCCGCCGACTACGACGACTACCGGGCGGTTGTAGACACCTTTACCAATGCTCAGGGATTGGCGTACATCGACC
Organism: Acidimicrobiia bacterium; assembly: GCA_030624805.1. GTDB lineage: Bacteria > Actinomycetota > Acidimicrobiia > Spongiisociales > SHLN01 > SHLN01. Next base: position 17,481 of record JAUXJL010000002.1, on the reverse strand, counting down.
TGACCGATTATCCGTGGACGACTGCCGAGTTCTACGACTTCCTGCACGTGAACTCGGCCGGTATCGACCTCCTCAACCGAATGCTGGCTGAGGAGCTAGTCGCCCTTCAGGGCTAGCTAGTGGTGTGCCACTAGCCGTCGAGGCCCTTCTCGAACTCGTCTTCGAAACTGGCAGCCCGGCGGCGGGTCGAGCCCGAATCGCTCCGATTGTCGGCCGCCTGATCTTCGCGGGGGCGACGCCGTCTCCGACTGTCTTCGCCGTCACGGCTCGACCGCTCGCCTCGATCCCGATCGCGTCCCCCGCGGTCGCCGCGGTCCCGGTCGCCGCGGTCCCGGTCGCCGCGATCATCTCGACCACGCGGGCGGCCGCCATCGTCGCTGCCGCCTCCGTCTGAGGCCGGCTGTCCGGCCAGGTCGAGGCTGACCTTGCCGTTCCGATCTATCTCACCAACCACAACCTTGATCTTGTCGCCGAGGCTCAGCTCATCTTCGACGTTGTCGATTCGGCGGTTACCGCCAATCTTGGAGATGTGGAGCAACCCATCACGACCTGGGAGGATGTTGATGAAAGCACCGAACTTGGTGATGTTGACTACTTCCCCCTCGTACTCGGTGCCAAGCTCGGCCTCCGGCGGGAACGCGATGAGCAAAACCTTCTCTTTGGCAGCTTCCATGGACTCCTGGTCGGCCGCGCCCACTCGCACTGTGCCGTCGTCGTCGATGTCGAGTGTTGCGCCTGTTTCCTCCTCGATCTCGCGAATCATCTTGCCCTTCGGCCCGATGACCTCTCCGATCTTGTCCCGGGGGATCTCGACCGCCTCGATTCGTGGCGTGTAGGGCCGCAACTCGCTCCGCGGAGCGGAAATGGCCTCCTCCATGGCAGCCAGCACCTTGAGGCGAGCGTCCTTTGCTTGATCGAGCGCATTTGACAGCACGTCGGCCGGCAACCCTTCGATCTTCGTATCCATCTGGAGCGCCGTTATGACGTCGGCCGTGCCCGCAACCTTGAAGTCCATGTCTCCGAGTGCATCCTCTGCACCAAGAATGTCGGTAAGGGTGACGAAGCCGTCGTCATGAGCGATAAGGCCCATGGCGATGCCGGCCACGGGGGCCACGATCGGCACCCCGGCGTCCATGAGCGAGAGGCTCGAACCACACACCGACGCCATTGAGCTCGAACCGTTCGAAGCCAGAACTTCTGAAACGAGCCGGAATGCATATGGGAAATCATCGGCGGTTGGGATGGACGGGAGCAGAGCCTTCTCCGCCAACGCACCGTGGCCGATCTCGCGCCGCTTTGGTCCGCGCATGAAGCCCGTCTCGCCGGTGGAGTAAGGAGGGAAGTTGTAGTGGTGCATGTATCGCTTGGACTCTTCCAACGCGATGGTGTCGAGCATCTGCTCCATGCGAAGCATGCCGAGCGTTGTGACATTGAGCACCTGGGTCTCGCCCCGCTTGAAGATGCCCGAGCCATGCGTGCGGTCAAGCACTCCGACCTCAGCTTCGAGAGCTCGGATGTCCGCAGGCGCCCGTCCGTCGAGACGAACCCCCTCGGTTACTACCCGCTGGCGCATCTTCTGCTTCATGACCGAACGGAAGGCCTTCTTCACCATCGACGCCTCGGCGGGATCAGTATCCTCGTTGATGAGCTCGGCTTCGATGGCCTCTCCTAGTTCGCTCTGAGCCAAACCCCTTGCCTGCTTGTCGGCAATCGTGATGACGTCGTCGGCGCGCTCGCCGATGGCACCGGCCACCTGGTCGAACACCTCGGTTGTGTATTCGGTCACGACCGGCCACTCGACCTCGTCGGGATCGAAGTTTCGGGCCAGCTCGAGCTGCAGATCGATGAGCTGTCCGATATAGGCCTTGGCTTCCTCGAGGCCGCGGGCCACAGTGGCCTCGTCGCTCGGAGGCGCACCGGACTCAACAAGACGGAGGGCATCTTCGGTCGCTCCGGCCTCCACCATGACAACGTCGATGCCTCCGGCCTCATTGCGCTTGCCGGCCACCGTCAGATCAAAGACGGCGCCGTCCATATCGGTATAAGTCGGCATGGCGATCCATTCGCCATCCTTGAGCCCTAACCGAACACCGGCAATGGGGCCCTCAAACGGGATGGGGCTCATCGTCAACGCCGCCGACGCCCCATTGAGGGCAGCAACGTCGTAGGGGTGCTCGTGGTCGACCTGCAAGATGGTGGCGATGATGTGGGTCTCGGACCGAAAGCCCTCTCGAAATGAGGGGCGAAGGGGCCGGTCGATGAGGCGGCATGTGAGGATGGCGCGCTCGGTAGCGCGACCCTCCCGTCTGAAGAACGATCCAGGGATACGGCCCACCGCATACATCCGCTCTTCACAGTCAACCGTGAGGGGGAAGAAGTCGACTCCTTCCCTCAGTTTGCGCGACGCAACGGCAGTCACGAGTACTTCGGTTTCGCCGATGGTCACAGTTACGGCCCCGTCGGCTTGTAATGCGAGCTGGCCGGCCGAGAAAGTGACCTCAGAGTTTCCGACCTTGCCGCTGACGGTGGCCTGGCTTTCAGAAATAGACACGCGTCTCTCCTTATGTTTTAGGAGGAACGGGCCAATTACCAGTAGTCACACCTCGCTGCTCACAAGGAATCACCACTGACAACAACCCGGTCCTCACGTTATTTCGCACGCGACCTGGTGGTCGCCTGCCCGGTTACCGGCGAAGTCCCAGTTTGGAAATGAGACTGCGGTAGCGCTCCACGTCCTGATCTCGCAGGTAGTTGAGGAGACGCCGGCGCTTCCCAACCAGCATGAGCAAACCCCGCCGACTGTGATGGTCCTTGACGTGGACCTTCAGATGCTCGGTGAGATGGCTCACTCGCTCGGAGATAAGCGCAACCTGGACCTCCGGTGACCCGGTGTCCGCGGCGTGCTTACCGAACTCTTCAATGATGGTTTTGGTGTCATTCACCTTGGGAACCCTGCCGGAATCGGCTGGAGGAACTGTAGCAGAGAAGGCAGGCTAGCCCTATCCCTCTTCGATTTCTTGGCCGCGTCACGAGCACCTTTGCTTCGATGGCCAAGAAATACGAGCGCTGCCGCCGCGTCTGGGCTGATCGACGACTGGCGCCGCCGGCGCCAAGTCCAGAGAAACCACTCTCTCATTGATTTCTTAGCCGCGTCGTTCCCTATTTTCGTATTCCTCGGCCGCGTCGCGAGCACCTTTGCCTCGATGGCCGAGCAATACGAGCGCTGCCGCCGCGTCTGAGCTGATCGACGGCCGGCGCCGCCGGCGCCAAGTCCAGAGAAACCCCGATTCCGATGAAGCAGCAACAACGGTCCTGGGATCGCGCATTACAAGCCGCCAACGTGGAGTTGCGAAGCAACTCCTAAGCAACGCCGAAGGCGTTGCCGCTTACTGCTCTCCGGGAATGATTGCTTCGGCCTCGACCTCGACCTTCCAGGCGGGATCGAGGAGCGAAGCCACCACCATCGTGGCTGCTGGTTGGGCCTGGCCGAAAATCTCGGCGTGAGCCGCCCCGACCGCCTCTGCGTAGGCAACATCGGTAATAAACATTCTGGTCCGTACCACCCAGCTCAGCTCAGCGCCCGCCTCTTCGAGGGCAGCCGCGATGATCTCACCACAGCGTCGCATCTGGGCGCCCGCACTTTCGGCAACCTCCTCGCCGGGGGGCGGAACCGGGGCGGTACCCGATACGAGCACCCGATCGCCGGCCCGGATGGCGCGAGAAAATCCGATCGTTGCTTCGTACGGTGAGCCGGAGCGAATTCGCTGGATCATTTGGCCTCGCCTTCGGGGTTTGGAGTCAGCCACTCCCGGGCGGCCAGGAATCCGCGGTATATCCCAGGCTGACGGGGCTGATCACGGGTGGTCACGGGGCGAGGTTAAAGAGGACCGGGCCGATTCTGTGTTTTTGTCCAAGGTGTCGAGTCTCAGAGACAGTCTCCAGTTATCCGTGAAAGGCGGCGAGTTCTCGGAGGGAGATGGGTGATGCGCCTCCCAAGCCACAAGTCACACACGTGCTGAGGCTGCCGACCGGGTTTCATCGGACCGCCACCACTTCCTCCCAGGCATCCTGGAATTGGGTGGTACCGGGCCCGTTCCAAAACAAACCCTCCGCCGTACGTGGTTTTGCCAGGCCCCACAGGGTTTGTTTCAGTGTGGCCGCCTCGGAACGTAACCCATCGACCACCGATCTTGCGTGCACATCGACCAGCGGGCTGAGAGGAAGCAGGACCCTGGAGTTGTCCGGGCCCGGCACGATTCCGGTCACGATCGAAAACAGCTGTTCGACCAGGTTGATCTGATCTTCGGCTCCGTCGGCGACAGCGTCGATGGCGAGACTGTACGCACCGACGTAGTAACCCAGGTTGGCGGCGTTCGGATATGGCCGGGCCGGATCTTCACCGACCTCAGCAAAGTACGCCAGCCGCTCAGAGCTACCAAGCAGGTCGACGAACACAACGTCCAGCTCGTCGAGCCGATCTGCCTCGATCATGTCGTGAACCCATCCCGCCATGACGTCGCCGTGTGGGTCATAGCGATGGTTGAGCTGGATGACGACTGGGCCAGGATCTGTGCGAATCAGGGCTCCAAGGCGGCTGAGGACTTCCGTCGGCTTGATATCCCCCACCCGGTGCATCCGGTGAATTCCACTCAGCGCCTCGTTTGCCGCAACGAAGATCTCAGCTTTGAGGCCCGGATCTTCAAAAGCCGCGGCACCGTCGACGAAGCGAGCCAGGGTATCGAAACGGACCCGTGGCGATCGGTCGGGCCCTCGGACATCTACCCCCAGGAGATCGATTAGCAGTGAACCCGACATTGCGCGGGCAACCGCCCCCTCCCTATCGGTCACCGAAGCTGACTCGAACACCCCGGCGATGTCTTCCCAGTCGCGGTCGGCCGGCTCGAGTACAGACCACAAGGCTACCGCCAGTTCGGCTCGCACCCGAGATGAGCCGTCGACCATGGTCGCCTCCATCAGCTCGTGCGATTTGCCCATTGAGATGAGCCGGGCAAGCTGATCCGGTGCCAGCGTTCCGACCAGGCGGGAAAACAAGGCCTCCTCCTCCGCCGGGCTGAAACTGCCAGCCCAGCCGTCCAGCTCTCGAAGCCATACACCGAGCTCACGGTCGCTGAGTGAGGCAACCACCGCCGTCGCCTCCATGGGGTCAAGCGTGTCGAAGATGCGAGCAATGCGAGAAAGATCCTCGTGATTGACATCGCTGAAAAGGCTGTCCTGAAGAGAATCCCGCACCTCACGTGTGGCAACAGAAATCCGGCGGGCCCGGGCCGTCCGCCACGCTGCCGTCGCCGCGATCGCAGCCCAGACTGCCGCCGGGGAGCCCAGCGGCGAAGCTTGGACCGGGAGCGTCGGTGGCGGCGGGAAGTCCGGGCTCGTTACGGCCTGAGGGTCGAGGGACAGCCCGGCGGCCGGACTGTCTGGTATTTCGAGAGTCGTCGACGTGGTCGAAGGAGTCGCCTCGTCTGGAACGATGAGGCCGACCAGCAAGATGAGGATTGCCGACCATAACACCGGCGAAGCATGCGTGATCCCAACCGGCGATTCAAGGGGTGGGTTCTCCGGCGGCCTGGACCTCGCCGAGGCGCCCCCGCGCTAACTCGACATCGCGACCAATTTGCTCAACGAGGTCGGGAACGGAGTCGAACCGCTGTTCCGCCCGAAGACGCTCAATGAATTCGATCGTGAGGTCCTGCCCGTACAGGTCGCCCGTGTAGTCGAGAAGATGAGCTTCGACCACTTCTCGAACCCCATCGAACGTCGGCCTCGTACCGATGTTGACCACTGCCTCGATCTTCTGTCCACCCACGTGAGCGAACGCCGCATAGACACCGCCGGAGGGGACAAGGAGTCCCGGCGGTATATCGAGATTGGCAGTCGGAAACCCGATCTCAACGCCGCGCCGATCTCCTGCGACCACCCGGCCAGTACGTACGAACGGGCGACCAAGCAGATCGGCGGCGGCCGCCATGTCTCCGGCGGTTACGGCTCGCCGTACCAGAGTTGAGGAAATCGGACCTGCATCGGTCTCGAGGAGCTTGACGGACCGAACCGCGAATCCGTAGTGATCTCCGAGACGCCTGAGCTCGTCCACATCGCCTGAGGCATGTAGGCCGAATCGGAACCCCTCCCCTACAACCGCGAGTCGGGCGCCAAGCCCGGCGGCCAGGACCGCTTGCACGAATCCTTCCGGCGCGAGACCCCGGGTCGCCTCGTCAAAAGTCAATACTGCCGCGAAGTCGAGCCCGGCTTCGTCGAACAATGCCAACCGCTCCTCAGGAGTACTTACCAGGTCGGGCGACCGACCGGGGTCGATAGTGGCGAGGGGGTGCCGATCGAAAGTCACTGCCCCGATCGGGAGGCCACCGAGGGATTCAGCCCCCTCCTTCAGAACGTCGAACATTTGCCTGTGACCGAGGTGCACGCCGTCGAACACGCCGATGGAGACTGCCACACCTCCGGGGGGTGGTCCCCAGACCTCAGGATTCCCGACCAGAACCTTCATGCCACAACTACTTCGGGGCGAGCATCGTGGCCACGGGTGCCGTACACGGCCAGGAGGTTACCCCCGACATCGAGCACTGCCGTATGGCCGTCGATGGGCAGATCCGAGACCGAAAGGACCGAGCCATGGGAGATTCGCTTGCCGAGCTCCTCATCGACCGTTATCTGGGCGAGATCGGCCAGACCCGCCGATGATGCCATCACGTAGGGACGGATACCCAGGTCGGCTTCGACGAGCGCCTCTGTCGTGTGTGCTCCGTCAACATGCAACGATCCGATTCGGGCGCGTCGCAACCCAACGAGATGGGCTCGCCCGCCCATAGCGCGACCGATGTCGTCGGCGAGTGTTCGAATGTAGGTGCCGCTCGAACACACGACTCGAAACTCCACGAAGGGGTATTCACCAGGCTCGAATCCAGTCAGCTCCAATTCGTAGATCTCCACCTGGCGGGGCTGTCGGTCGATTTCCTCGCCCTTGCGTGCCAGCTCGTACAGTCTCTGGCCGCCGATTTTGATCGCCGAAACCATCGGAGGTACTTGCTCTATCTCACCTCGAAAGCGAGGAAGCTCAGCTTCGACTGCGGCACGATCCACCAAGAGCGGAGCCCGTTCGATTTCGGTGCCTTCGGCGTCGAGGGTGTCGGTGGCTACGCCAAGCTGAGCGCGAGCGTGATATTCCTTCGGGAAACCTTGCACGAACCGCAGCAGCCGCGTGGCCCGGCCGAGACCCAGCACAAGCAAACCGGTCGCCATCGGGTCAAGGGTCCCGGCGTGTCCCACCTTCTTCATGCCGGCCAAGCCCCGCACCTTGGCAACGACGTCATGCGAGGTCCACCCACTCGCTTTGTCGACGAGGAGAAACCCCTCAGAGCTCACGAAGGTAATCCCGGATACTTTCGATCACGTCGCCCACTGATGCCTCAGTTGTGAAGCCCGAGGCACGGGCATGGCCGCCGCCCCCAAACGCCTCTGCCAGCGCCCCAACATCAATGGTTGCTCGCGACCTCATGCTCGCCTTGGTCCCGTCCGCGATCTCCGTCAGTAATACCGCCACATCGGCCTCCCGAGCCACGCGGATGTAGTCGATGAGCCCCTCAGCTTCCACGCGCGTGATCCCGGCGGCCGCCAGGTCCTCTGCCCGCAACTCGGACCAGACAAGGGAGATTTCGGGCTCGAGCTTCGCACGCTGCTGCACAGTGGCGGCCACCGAAAGGAACGGGTAGGGCGAGTTCTCGTAAACCATCTGCCCGATCGATTCGGGATGGGCTCCGGCTTCGACCAATGAAGCGGCTATCCGGAAGGTGCGTGCGTCAGTGTTCGCATACTGGAATCGGCCCGTGTCGGTCACAATTCCCATTTGGAGGCCCAGAGCGGCCTCAGCATCGATGGGCCACTCGAGAGCACGCAACAACTCGTAGGCCAACACAGCCGAGGCCGAAGCCTCACTATCGATGAGGTTGATGTCCCCGAATCCGTCGTTGGTCACGTGATGATCTACGACGATGAGCGTGCCCGCCGCCGAGGACGCCCCGGCTAGCGAGCCCAGGCGAGATCGGTCGGCGGCGTCAAACGTGATCATGACTTCGGGGGCACTCGGAAACTCGGCGGGGGGCACGAGCGGATCGAGCGGCAGCAGCGAAAAATAGTCGGCCAGCTCGAACGGCTCGCCGAAGCTGAGCACCACCGACTTCCCGGCGGCCACCGCCGCCCGGGCAAACGCCGCCGCCGAGCCGAGGGCGTCGCCGTCAGGGTTTATGTGACAGCTGACCGCGATCGCATCTGCATCTCCCAACACCAGGGTCGCCTTCGCCATCGTCTCAGCGAGTGCATCACTGTTCATCGGTGACCGCGATTTCACGAAGGAGTGTGTCGATGCGAAGGCCGGTCTGTAGAGACGGGTCCACTCGGAACTCGATCGCCGGCGTGAACTTGAGACGAACCTGGGCACCCATCCGGGAGCGAAGGTGTGGGGTGGCTCGTTTGAGGGCTGCCGCACAAGCGGCTTGTTCCTCCTCGGTACCGAGCGCGGTGTAGAAGACGAGGGCACTGTGCAGATCCGGAGAGGTGTCGACGGCAGTGACAGTCACGAATCCGATCGCCGGGTCCTTGAGAACTCGTAACTCCTCGGCCACGACTTCCCTGAGCAGCTCATTCACGCGCGGCATGCGCGGCCCACCCCTCATTGTCGCTCCAGGTAGGACAGTTCGAGCTCGAGGAGCTCAGCGTCCGGCCGGCCGTCGAAGTAGCGGCGTACGCCGACAATGAGTCGCTCGAGATGATGGTGATCGGGTGCGACCAGTGCAACGCCGAGGGCAGCTCTCTGCCATTGGTCCTGAAACCCGACCTCGGACGTCGCCGCGGCCGGGAAGGCCCTCCGCAGGTCGCTGGTGAGCATGCTCATGCGATGACGCTTCTCCTTGAGTGAGTGGACGTCGGGTATTCGAAGGTCAACGCGCAACGCGGCAGCGTGCATGACCTAGACCTTAGAAGGATGCTGAACCATGCCGCTCATCCATTGGTCACGGTTCCCTAGACCCGCGCCACCTCTCGCACCTCGTAGGACTCGAGCACGTCGCCGTCCTTGATGTCCCGGAAGTTCTCCAAGCCAATTCCGCATTCGAACCCTGCAGCCACCGAACGGGCGTCGTCTTTGAACCGACGGAGCGAGGCCACCTTGCCGTCGTAGACGACAACACCATCCCGGATGAGGCGCACCTTCGCTCCGCGAGTGATCTCGCCCTCGGTCACAAAACTGCCGGCGATGAGACCGAGTCGGGGAGCCCGGAAAGTGGCCCGAACCTCCGCCACGCCGAGTATGTCTTCGACCTCGTCCGGCGCCAGCTGGCCAACGAGCATCTGTTCGACTTCGTCGAGCAGCTCATAGATGATTCGGTAGGTGCGGACCTCGACACCGGCCTTCTCGGCAGCCTTGCGGCTCTTGGAGTCGGGGCGGACATTGAAGCCCACGATGACCGCCTGGGAAGCATCGGCGAGCAGTATGTCGCTTTCGGTGATGCCACCAACCGCAGAGGACACGATCGTGAGCTTGCCACCTTCCCGACCGATCTCAGACACCTTGTCACGTAGTGCCTCGAGAGATCCCGTGACATCGGCCTTGATGATAAGTCGAAGTTCGGCGTCGTCGGCGGTCCTGAGGCCTTCGAGCAGCTGCGTCATCCGCTCCTGCGGAGTCGGGACCACGAGATTCTTGGCGCGCAACTCATCAAGCGCATCGGAAGCAAGGCTGCGGGCAGTTTTGTCATCGGGGGACACCTGGAAACGGTCGCCGGCTCGAGGAACGTCCGACCACCCCATGATGAGTACCGGCTTTGAGGGAGCAGCTTCCTTCACCTGGGAGCCGGTATCGTCGATCATGGCCCGCACCCGGCCGGCTACGGCCCCGGCCACGATGACGTCCCCCACCCTCAAGGTGCCACGCTGCACGATGACTGTGGCTACCGGGCCCCGGCCCTTGTCGAGGTTGCTCTCGACGACCACCCCCTCCGGGGTCGCAGTGGGGTTCGACCGCAAATCCTCGAGCTCTGCGGAGAGCTCGACCAACTCCAGGAGCTGATCCACGCCATCGCCTGTGAGAGCTGATATCTCGGCGTTCACAACATCTCCACCGAGTTCTTCGACGACGATTTCGTGTTCGGTGAGCTGAGCACGAACCGCATAAGGGTCCGCATCGGGAAGGTCCATCTTGTTCACCGCCACGATCATTGGAACACCGGCCGCTTTAGCGTGACTAATGGCTTCGGCGGTCTGCGGCATGACGCCGTCATCGGCGGCTACGACCAGAATGACGATGTCGGTGACATTGGCGCCTCGCGCTCGCAGTGATGTGAATGCTTCGTGACCAGGCGTGTCGATGAACGTGATCTCGCCGTCGCCGCGCGACACCTGATAGGCGCCGATGTGTTGGGTGATGCCTCCTGCTTCTCCCGCCACCACGTTGGTCTTCCGGATGGTGTCGAGCAGCTGCGTCTTGCCGTGATCAACATGTCCCATGACGGTCACCACCGGAGGGCGAAGGACAAGATCCTCTGGAGTGTCATCCTCGTGTATCAGTGCGCGAAGCGAAACCACTTCCTCAGGCTCGTCAACCTCGGGGTCGGCAACCGTTACGAGGAACCCGAAGGCTTCGGTGAGAGGGCCGAGGATTTCTTCAGGGACGGCCTGGGCAGCGGCTGCCATTTCTCCCATGGCCATTATTGCCTTGACGAGTGCCCCAGTCGGACGGCGGATGAGTGTGGCGAGATCGGCCACCGTGACACCATGCGGCACCTCGAGCAACTCGAGCTCGCCGTCGGCGACCGGGAAGACCTCATCTTCACCACTAGCCTCCGGCTCTTCTTCTGCCCTGTCGATGTCAACCTCGGCCTCGACCTCTGTCGGCTCTTCGGTGGCCGCCTCGGCAGGCTGATCGCCCGATTCTTCTTGGTACGAAAGCTTGAGGAGCCCGGCCTCGTCCTCGTCCACGCCGGAAGATGCCGTCTTGACCTCGAGACCAAGCTCCTGGGCGCGCGCCAGCACATCCTTGGACTCGAGCCCAAGCTCTCGGGCCAGCTCGTATATGCGCGTTTTAGCCACGGACCTCCTCTTCTGCCTCAGCAGCCTCACCTTCGGAGGCGTCTGACTCGGACTCAGCCTCGTCGGCTATGTCTTCAGCGGCAACTTCTTCGGCGGCGGCTTGTACCTCTTGCTCAACATCAACGCCGGGTGCTTCGGGCGCTTCCACAGCCTCTGGCACCCCGGGAGCTTCCGCCGTCAACTCGGGCGGCTTGGCCTCAGTACCCTCAGTTTTGGCGTCCTCGGCCTCGGACTGCTCCTCGAGCACGCGGCCCTCCGGGTTGCTCTCCGGTCGAATGTCGATTCGATATCCGGTCAATCGAGCGGCCAAGCGGGCGTTCTGACCTTCTTTGCCTATCGCGAGCGACAGCTGGCCATCCGGCACGATGACTATCGCCTCCTTCTCCTCTTCGTCGATCCTCACCTCGCGGACCCCGCGCACCGGACTGAGTGCCTCGGCAATAAACTGCTTCTGGTCGTCGCGATACTGGACAAGATCAACCTTCTCACCGCGCAGTTCGTTGACGACCTGGCGCACCCGCGAACCGCGCGCCCCAACACAAGCACCTACCGGATCGACCGACGGGTCGTTCGAGAACACGGCCAGCTTCGTGCGATGACCAGGCTCTCGGGCGATTGCCTTGATCTCGACGACACCCTCGAGCAATTCAGGCACCTCGAGCTCAAAAAGGGCCTTGATGAAATCTGGATGGCTGCGCGACGCCACGATCGGAGCTCCCTTGCCCTCCTCCCGGACCTCCAGTACGAGGGCCTTGACCCGTGCTCCGCGCTCGAGCCGCTCGTATGGGATCCGCTCCGAGGACGGCATGATCGCCTCAGCGTCGCCGAGGTCCAGCATGGCGTAACGGTGATCGACCTGCTGAACGATGCCGGTCACGAGGTCGCCCTGACGTCCCTCGTAGCGTTCGAACACTTGCTCTCGTTTGGCATCGCGGAGGCGTTGTTGGATCACTTGCTTGGCAGTTTGGGCTGCGATCCGGCCGAAGTCGTCCGGCGTGTCTTCCCACTCGCGCACGACATTGCCGTCCTCGTCCAGTTCCTGTGCATAGACGAGCATCTCGCCGGTCTCGGGATCGATGGTTACGCGGGCTTCCTCGGCGGCGCCCGGGCTCCGCTTGTAGGCCGAAACAAGAGCATTTGCCAGGGCGTCGAGAATTGTCTCAACCGGGATCCCGCGTTCTCGCTCCAAGTTCTCGAGTGCTTCCATCATTTCGAAATGCATGGCTACCTCTTCTTACTTCCCGGTTTGGCGGTGATGGGACCACTAAATACGGTGCGGGCTTTGGCAACATCGTCAAATTCGACGTGGACAGCTCCAGTTTCCGAATCAACGACGAAACCCGTTTCGTCCACCTCTGCGAGATCGCCTCGCACCGTTTCTCCCGCGGTCGTTTTGACTCGAATGGCCTTTCCAAGTGCCTTCTCGAAGTGACGCGGCGAGCGGAGCTTGCGTTCCAGCCCGGGTGAGGTCACCTCGAGGTTGTATGACGTGGGGAGCAGCTCCTCGCTCTCGTCGAGCAAACGTGAAACACCTCGTGCTACCGAGGTGATGTGGTCGAGGTCGATGCCGCCCTCAGCGTCAACGACGACGCGCAAGGTCCGGCCGGACAACTCAAGGTCATCCAGTTCAACTCGCTCGTCCGCGAGGAAAGACTCAATCGAATTCCACAGCCGGTCCAAACCACATTCCTTAACAAAAAAGTGGGCGCAGGGCGCCCACCGCGTCCAAATTCAACTGGCGCGGACTATAGCACTGGACCCGGCCCAAACAGAGGGCTCGATGCAGGCGAAAACGCAGGTGAGATCAGCCGAAGTCGAGACCGGGGCCGAAGATATCGAACCAGAGCCCCAGTAGAAATATCGACATGAAGAACATGATGACACCAACGGCGAGAGGAACGAGTTTCTCTACGTCGACCGGCTTACCGCGTAACTTTTCATAGGCAGCGACGGCGAAGTGACCGCCGTCAAGCGGGAAGAGCGGAAGCACATTGAACAAGGCCACGATGATGTTGAGCCCGGCGATCAAACTCAGGATTCCCGCCCAACCAGTCGCATCGAAGATGTTGGCGCTCTCGCCCACGAGCCCAACGACGGTCACGGGTCGATTCGTGCCCGGATCCGTGCCCTCGACGGCGTCCCCGAACAGGTCGATCAGATTGGGTGGCCACAGGAGGAGGCCGACCGCGTTGACAGACGCTTCGATGGCGTTGAAGTAGATATCGGCCGTCTCAGAGATCGCCGCGATTGGTCCGGAGCGACGAGTGACCGGATCGGGTATGGCAATGCCGACTTGACCGCGCCCTTCTCGCTCGACTGGAGTGAGGGTGGTCGTGAACGACGCCCCATCTCGCTCAACTTCCAACTGGAGCGAGACCCCCGCTTTGTCACGTAGCTCGGTCAGCAGATCGCCCCAGTACTGCGTCGAAGCCCCATTCACCGATGTTATGAGATCATCTGCCTGCAACTCGGTCATGGAAGCCGGAGTGGGGGTGCCATCATCGAACTCCTGAATAACCTCCCCCACCCTGGATTCGTTCTCTGGTATTCCGACGACGGTGAACACGCCGTAGAAAATAAAGAAGGCCAAAACGAAATTGGCACCGACGCCTGCCAACACGACGATGCTCTTCTGCCAAAAGGGGCTTCCCCTATACGTGCGGTGCTCTTGGGACGGATCGATCTCCTCGACCGGGCTCATGCCGGTGATCTTGACGTACCCACCGAGCGGAAGGAAGAGCTTGACGCCGTATTCGGTCTCACCCCGGCGGAAAGACCACAGACGGGGCCCGAATCCCGCAAAAAACTCGGTCACTTGCATCCCAAACGCCTTGGCGGTGGCGAAGTGGGCCGCCTCGTGAAAAAAGATGGCGGCGAACAGGCCTCTGAGAATTGCTCCCGCCGACACATTGGATCCTTCACGCCGGTCAAGCTAGCGGGCCTTCCTATCTAGCGTGACCCAACTAAGTCGGACGCTACTGACCGTGCTTCGGCGTCCGCCTTGATCACATCGGCAACTGATTCGAGTTCCCTAAGCGGCACGCGCTCGAGAGCGCCCTCGACAATAAGAGCGATGGCCGAGAAATTGATGCGGCCATCGAGGAATGCCTGCACTGCGATCTCGTCCGCGGCGTTGAGGACGGCGGGCGCCGATTGGCCACGTCGTCCCGCCTCGTAGCCGATATCCAGGAGAGGAAACGCAGCCCGGTCCGGCTGCTCAAACGTGAGCGTCTGATCGGTGAGCGAGAACTGATCCAAAGTTCCTGCCAGACGATCTGGAAACGTCATGGCGTACTGGATTGGCACACGCATGTCGGGCTCGCCGAGATGGGCTTTGACGGATCCGTCGACAAACTCGACGAGTGAGTGAACGATGCTCTGAGGGTGCACAACAACATCGATGACCTCATAGGGAAGGTCGAATAGGTAGTGCGCCTCAATGACTTCGAAGGCCTTGTTCATGAGTGTTGCCGAGTCAACTGTGATGCGGGGCCCCATGCTCCAGGTTGGATGGGCAAGGGCCTCATCAACCGTCACCGAGGCGAGGCTCTCGGCATCCCGGCCTCTCATGGGCCCGCCCGAGGCAGTCAGGATGAGCCGCCTGACCGCCTCTATGTCCTCGCCCGTCAAGCACTGCAGGATGGCGGAGTGCTCGGAATCGACGGGAATGAGTAACCCGCCCCCGGTTCGTCGGGCGTTTTTTAGCACTGGACCACCTGCAACCAGGCTTTCCTTGTTTGCGAGCGCGAGTCGATTCCCAGCCAGCAGCGCAGCTACCGAGGCCGCCAGACCGGCTGCCCCGACGATGCCATTGATAACGGTGACGTCGGGCTGTGACGCCATGTCGACGATGCTGTCTGGCCCGTAGCGGACTCGAGACCCGAGCTTGGCATCCATTCGCTGCCGCTCGTCACTCGTTGGCGCCGCCACTGCAATAGCTGCTTCCGGATGGGCCTCGGCTAGGCCGAGTAGATGGTCGGATCCCCTCCGGGCTGCCAAGCCGAGCACGGCAACGCCAAGGCGGTCGGCAACGTCCAGCGCCTGGGTGCCGATGGAGCCGGTGGCCCCCAGTAGGACGAGCGGCTTCAGAGCAGACCGGTCCACCGGAGCACGAGATAGGCGAGCGGGATGGCAAACAGGTACGAGTCGATCCGGTCGAGCACTCCCCCATGGCCCGGTATCAACTGGCCCATGTCCTTGATGCCAAGGGACCGTTTCATGAGTGATTCGGCGAGATCGCCGAGCGGGGCGGCAACAATGACGGCGGCGCCGAGCGCCAACGCGCTGCCGACGTCGAACACGTCAACAATCGCCCCTATGAGCAAGGCAACGATCAATGTTGCGATTGTTCCCCCTATGAGACCTTCTATTGTCTTGTTCGGGGAAAGCACCGGTGAGAGCTTGCGGCGACCGAGCGCCCGGCCTACGAAGTAACTTCCGACATCGAAAGCCGCAACCAACAGCAGAAGTGCGATGATGATCTGGAAGCGTTCGGATCGGACCACCTCAGCCATCGGGAGAACCAGGGCCAGGAGGGAGGGAATCCAGGCGACTCCGAGGAACGTGACCACGCCGTTGCGCCAGGGATCGCTCGGGGGATGCTCTTGTGACCCGTACCAGGCAAACGTCGCCACGACCGTGAAGCCGAGGGCGGCCGGCACGGCGATCGGGCCTTGCCGAAGCACATCGGTTCCCTGGGCATAGGTGCCAATAAGTGCACCGACTCCGCCCAGCAGACCAAACAACACGAGTGGGCGATAACCGCCCCGACGGAGCGCGGTATAGAACTCGATTTGGGCGGTCACGGCGACGATCCCGATAAACATCAGGAACACGACCCCGCCTGCCCACAAGGAACCGGCCAGCAACGCCATCAGAATGACCGCAGAAGCCGCTCGGAGCGTGAGGTCGGACCCATACCCCTCGGCGTCCACGGACTCAGGATCAGCTGGGTCGTCTCCCTCAGGTTCATCCGGATCGTCGAAGTGAAGATCTTCATCGATGTCCTGGAACCCGACGTGGCCGTGGTCGACGCCCGGCATGCTGGCCGACAGCGCGGAGGGCTCCTGGACACCGGCGACGGCAATGGTCTCCGCAAGTCCAAGATGCTCCTGGGTCGGTTCCGGGGCGTAATCCCGGGCGAAGTCTTCTTGCACGAACGTTTCGAAGTCCGGAACCGTCAGGTCCCCACTGAGGCGGGCAATTAATTCCTCCTCGGGACTGAGTGGGCCCGACTCCACGGGCTCTGGGGCGTCCACGACTCGCCCGGGGTCGCTGGCTTCAACCAACTGCATCTGTCCTTCGGCCGTAGCCGGCTGCTTCTGATCTGCTTCAACCGGGGTGACCTCGACCGGGACGGCCGGGTCGGAATCGAGCCGTTCCGGAGGAGTCGGCCCGGTCTCGTCGGCGGCCGACGTGGGCTCGGGTGCGGCGTCTGCCTCGAGCTGTGGAGCCATGAACTCAGCGAGCGCGGCGCGCGTATCGTCAACATCGGCCGTTATCGTTGCGTATTCGGGCGGAACTTCGAACTCGATATCGGGAACTGGAGGGGGATCTCCGGCTAGAGCGACAGCTACCTCATCGAGGACGGCCACTTCGGCGGTTACTTCGTCGTGGTCGATGTCGTGGACGATCTCCTCTGAGAGGTCCTCATCTTCGAAGTCCAGAGCTTCAAAGAAATGCTCAGCAGTGTCGCCTCTCAGGTCGGCATCGTCGATGTCGACAACTTCAAACACAGCGTCTTCGACATCAGATCCCATCCCGATGGATTCGATCACCTCGGTTGGCGTCTCAACCTCGTCGGTCGTCACGTCGGACACTCGAGTCACGGGCTCGACCACATCAGCCCCCCCGCCTTCTTCGGCGATGTCGTCGAGCGTCATCTCTTCCACAGCTTCGAGCCACTCGGGCTCAGCCTGTAGATCCTCGACCGCCACCTCCTCCATTGGGGCGTTGATGGCCTGGTCCCCGCCAACATCGGCGACAGCATGCAACGAGACAACTGGATCCTCAAGGTCGGTGTCCGGCTCCGCCTCACCAGCCGCCGCCTCCTCGGCCGCCGCCGCCTCCTCAGCCTCACGAGCCGCCGCCTCCTCAGCCTCCCGCGCCGCCGTAACCTCTTCGGCCTCACGAGCCGCAGCCTCACGAGCCGCAGCCTCCTCAGCCTCCCGCACCACCGCAGCCTCCCGCGCCGCCGCAGCCTCCTCAACCTCACGAGCAGCCGCCTCCTCAGCCTCCCGCGCCGCCGCAGCCTCACGAGCCGCAGCCTCCTCAGCCTCCCGCGTCACCGCAGCCTCCTCAGCCTCCCGCGTCACCGCAGCCTCCTCAGCCTCCCGCGTCGCCGCAGCCTCCTCAGCCTCTCGCGCCGCC
>JAUXJL010000004.1 GCA_030624805.1 Acidimicrobiia bacterium | reverse complement strand
GATTCGATCTTCTACAGCCGCAACAACCGGTTCGAGAACAACACCTACCACGATCGAGTCGACACTCACCAGTTCCGGTGGCTCAACGTTTACCACTCGTTTGCAGGCTGGCAGGCCCAGGGTATGGACATAAACGGGGCCATCTTCCCGCTCTAGAGCTGCCACTCCCGAAGGAGAATGAGCAGTGCCCCGGGTCACCGTTCTCACCAACCCCAGTTGAGCAGTGCCATTGGCGCAACATTTCTGACCGTCCCGGGGTTCTACATAGATGACCGCACACAATCGCTGGCTGATCGGCTTCGCCCTCTTTGCCGTCTATGTGATCTGGGGATCCACCTACCTTGCGCTCCGCTACCTCGTGGAGGAATTCCCACCCTTCGTCGGGAACGGCATCCGCTTCGTGGTGGCCGGTGGAGGACTGTTTCTTTTCCTCCGATGGCGTGGGGCGGATGCTCCATCTGCCCGCGAGTGGTGGTCGGCAGCTCAAATCGGGACCCTTCTCATGGGAGGCGGAGTTGGCCTGGTGGCCCTGGCCGAAGCCCGTGGCGTTGGCTCAGGCCTGGCCGCGACCGCGGTGGCGGCTATGCCGCTCTGGGCCGCACTGTGGAGCGGCCTATTTGGGCGATGGCCCAACCGCCTCGAGTGGCTCGGTTTGTTCATCGGCCTGGCCGGCGTCGTCATTCTCAGCCAGGAGGGCGATTTCGCCGGCAACACGCTCGGGATCACGTTGATGGTGATCGCTCCCATCAGTTGGGGGTTGGGGTCGATGTGGAGCCAGCGAATCAAGCTCCCACCAGGCGCGATGGCGACCGCGATGGAAATGGGGACAGGAGGCGTCATTCTCCTGGTGGTTGGCATCGTGCGAGGTGAGAGGTTCGAGGCATTCCCAGACCTAAACGGCTGGCTGGCCCTCATGTATTTGATTACCTTCGGATCGCTCGTGGCCTTCAGCGCCTACATGTACTTGCTAACCACCGTCCGACCCGCCCTTGCTACCAGCTACGCCTACGTCAACCCGGTGGTGGCGGTGCTGCTGGGAGTAACTCTCGGTTCCGAGGTCTTGTCCGGCCAGGCCGTCATCGCCCTCCCACTCATTCTCGGTGGTGTCGCGCTCGTCGCAGTCGCCAAGGACCGGCCACCGGCGGAGCGACAGCCGGTGGCACGGGCGGCGCCCCAGGAGACGTAGCCCACTCCACGGGATCGCAAGTTCCCAAGAGAGCTAGGTCAACTGTTGCGCCACCCACAGCACTCCCTGGATGAGACGAACGCCCAGATAGAAGATGGCCCCACCCACCACGAGCCAAAAAACGGCCGAGGGACGCTCTTCCTCTTGGGAGCGGTCACCCACGGGTGGTGGCTCGTTGGCGGGCCCGGAACTGGATGGGAGCGCCGGTGAACTCGTACTCATTCCGAAGGCGGTTCTCGAGGAAGCGGAGATAGTCCTCCCCCAGTTCTCCCCCGGCCACGAAGAGCACGATGACCGGGGGCCGACGGCCGGCGTGGACCGCATAGAGGATCCGGGGGCGACGGTTCTTACGGACCGGGGGCGGATGGCCCTCCTGCCAACGGCGCACCAGCCGGTTGAGTTCGCCGGTGGGGATCCGACGGTCGAGAGATTGGAGCGAGAGACGCACAGCATCCCCAATCCGCTTGATCTTGCTGCCCGTCTTGGCCGACAGCGTCAGGACCGGCGCCCAGCCCACAAAACCCAAGCGGTCGGCCACGCTGTCGCGACACCACTCCCGTTCTTCCGCGCTGGCAACATCCCACTTGTTGAGCAGTACGACCAGGCCGGTGCCGGCTTCGGCAATCTCTTCGGCCAGGCGCTGATCCTGATGGGTCGCCCCCTCAACTCCGTCGATCATGAGAAGTGCCACGTCTGCCTCGGCCAAGACCCCCTTGGCGCGTAGCACCGAGTAGTAGTCGGCGCCGTCGCCCCATTTTGGAGCCCGTCGGATCCCGGCGGTGTCGACCACCCGGAACGACTCTCCGTCCATTTCAACGATTGCGTCGATCGGATCCCGGGTCGTGCCGGGCGTTTCCGAAACCAGTACCCGGTTCTCTCCCAGCATCTGATTGAGCAGCGTCGACTTGCCAACGTTTGGCCGGCCGATAATGGCCAAGGACGCCATATCGGGAGCGTCGGCGGCATTGACGTCGGGGACCAAAGCCATCAGACGGTCGAGTAGGTCGCCGGTGCCCCGCCCGTGGAGAGCGCTGATCGGAAAAGGATCGCCAATCCCGAGGCTATACAGATGGCTTGTGTCCTGGTCCGTGGTGGGATTGTCCGACTTGTTGGCTACCAGGACAACCGGTATGTCGGCCCGTCTGAGCATCTCGGCCACTCCGGCATCGTCATCGGTGACGACCGCGGTTGCATCAGTCACGAACAGGACCGCGTCTGCTCCAGCGAGAGCAGCCTCGGTTTGGGCGCGGATGTTCTGGGTGAGCTCACCCGCCGGCGTCAGCTCCCAGCCGCCCGTGTCGACCAGCAGGAAGCGACGATTGAGCCACTCAGCTTGGAATTCACGGCGATCGCGGGTCACTCCCGGCTTGGCCTCCACGACCGCCACCCGGCGTCCGATTATACGATTGACGAGGGTCGACTTGCCGACGTTCGGACGGCCAACCACCGCAACGATGGGGACCTGGCTCATCTTCGGGCGCCGGCGAGGATCCCAGCAATCGATGTGGGGACCGCTAGCAACGGGGCAGAGGCGTCTGAGGCCACATCTCCGATGGAGGTGTCGTCGAGGAACCGGTTCCCCGACAAGGTGACATCGGGGATGAGGTAAGCGGCCGCCGGTTCGGTGTCGGCTTTGAGAGCTGATCGGATATCCTGGCCCACCATCAGCCCGCTCACTGCCACGTTGCCACCGAAGAAGGCGTTGCCGACCGTGACAACACGAATGGCTCGGCCGCTGAGGCGCTCGAGACGCTCCCTGATCGGTTGGAGGACTCTGGCGCCGTAGGCGCCGGTGAGAATGACCGTCGGGCCAACTCCCCTGCTATCTCCGGCACCGTTGCCGGTCGTTCGGAGGGCTCGATAGCCCTCGGCCGGGGCAGCCGCCAGGGTTTCGTACTTACCAGTTGACTCAACAGGCCGGTGGCCGGCGCCCCGTTCGAGCTCTTCCAGCTCGTCGTACAGGGCTCGGGCCATGCCAATGCCGTTTTCGTGCTGGGGAAAATTCTCGTACTCAGCTCGAGATGGAATCTCTCCCCCCGCCTGGAGATACAGCTCATCGGAGGCAAAGAACATACGGCGCCCGAGCTGTTTGAGCGCCACTCGCTGCCAGTGCTCGGTGGCTTCTACGACCGACCTGGCCTCCTCGTTGGTGTGAACCCGCAGATTCGATTCCTTGTTGAACTTGGAGAGGCCGAGCGGAACGATGCCGACCGAGGCAAGTCTCGGGTAGCAGACGATAATCTCGGCGAACGTGCGCTCGAGGATCTCGCCGCCGTTGATAGTGGGACACAGCACGACCTGGCCATGTACTTCGATGCCGTGTTCGAGGAGACCCCGCAACCAGCGCAAGCTGGTGGCTCCGCGGTCGTTGCGCAGCATTGCCGACCGCACTGCCGGGTCGGTGGCATGGATTGACACGTAGAGGGGCCCGAGCTGCTCATCAACCACCCGTGCCAGGTCCAGTTCGGTGAAGCGAGTGAGCGTGGTGAAGTTGCCGTACAGAAAAGACAACCGATAGTCGTCGTCCTTCAGATATAGCGACTTGCGCATGCCGGGAGGTAGCTGATAGATGAAACAGAACTCGCAGTGGTTGTCACAGGTCTGCACACGATCGAAGATGGACGAACTGAGGCGGAGGCCGAGTGGGGCTCCCACGGCCTTCTCGATGGTTACATCCCACTCGAGCCCGCCCCGTCGTACGGTCAGGTCAATCTCCGACTCGTCCACCAGCTGCTGATATTCGATGACGTCGGAGGGCACCACTCCGCAGATGGAGAGCAGCTCGTCGCCGACCGCCAGCCCTACGTCAGAGGCGGGGCTGCCGGCAACAATCTCAGAAACAGTTGGGAAGGACATGAGGCGCACAGCGTACCGGCCCGATCGTTCTTGCGGCCTCCCACGGTTCCCTTTCGCAACCCGGGCGGGAGGGAACAATCGCGCCGGGACTGAAAGACCGGTGCCTAACCTCGCACCATGACACGAAAGGTTCTGCTGGCCGAACCGCGCGGGTTCTGCGCCGGTGTGGAAATGGCTATAAAGGCCCTCACCTGGATGGTGCAGACCTTCGAGGCACCGGTGTATTGCTATCACGAGATCGTCCACAACCAGGCGGTGGTACGAGCGTTCGAGAAGGCCGGGGTTGTTTTCGTCGATGAAATCGACCAGGTCCCGCTCGACGCCCCCATCATGTTGTCGGCCCATGGCTCAGCTCCCGAAGTTGTGGCGAAGGCGAGCAACCGGGCGGCCGTGCTGGTTGACGCTGTCTGTCCGCTCGTAACCAAGGTCCACCACGAGGTCAGACGAATGGCCGACCAGGGCTTCGACATCATTTACGTGGGACACGAAGGCCACGACGAGGCCATCGGCACCATCGCCGAGGCACCCGCGGCCATCACGCTCGTGAACCCCGAACACGGGTTGGGTGACTACGCACCACACAACAGCGAGCAGGTGGCACTCGTGTCGCAGACAACTCTTGGGCTGTTCGAATTCCAGGGAGTACTCGAAGATGCCGCCGAACGCTTCCCATCGCTCTGGACGGCCCGCAAAAGCGACCTCTGTTATGCCACCACCAACCGGCAAGAGGCCGTCCGGGTCCTGGCGGAGCGGGCCGACCTGGTACTCGTGGTCGGCTCGGACAACTCGTCTAATACTCAGGCGCTGGTGCGGGTGGCAGCAGTGAACGGTGGGCGAGCCTACCGAGTTGACGGCCCCGACGCCATCGATCCCGGATGGCTCACCAACGCCGAGGTGGTCGGTGTCACCGCCGGGGCATCGGCTCCCGACCAGCTCGTATTCGCCGTCATCGATGCAGTGGCGCCCACCGAGGGAGTCGAGCGGGTGCAGGTGACGACCGAAGGCGAGTATTTCCCGCTTCCGAGGGACCTGCGGAAACTGCTGGCGGCGCTTCAGGCTGCGGTTGAGGGGGGATATTCGGCGCGGAACCCCGGCCAGCCGGGCGAACTGGAGAACGACCGCGAGTGGACCGCCAATGAGGCGCTCGAGCTACTCGCGCTCAGTCCTCAGCAGCCACCCGAATGAGACTCTCAGAGTCGAGCACACGTACGAGGCGGTAGCCGGTCTCGACATGGCCGCGACGCTTCAGTTCGTTGAGGGCCTCGTTGACCGACTGACGGCTGGCCCCCAACAGAATCGCGATCGTAGCCTGGCTGAGGGCGACCTCGGCTCGGTCGTCTGCCTCGTTGACAAGAAGGCCTGCCACCTGGGCAAGCACCGTCTTATGCATGAGGTTGAGAACCCGTCGTTGGGTGCGCTCGAGTTGAGTGAGGCTGGCAACGAGCCAACGCAGAGTGATCGCCGGAGAGAGTGCCAACTTGGGAAGGAGGCGATCACGATCGAAGTGAAACGCGGTGACGTGGCCAACCGCCCGGGCCGAGGAGATGTAGGGCTGGCCGCTGAACATGGCGATATCACCGATGACGGCACCAGGGCCGACCCGACCGACAACGTCGCGCCGGTCGGTGGCACCCCGGTACAGGTCGACCTCACCTTCGCGGAGGAGAAAGGCGGCAGTGGCAGATTCGCCCTCTTTGAAGAGGTGGGTACCCGGGTATTTTTTCACGATATCGCCGGCCTCCGCCAGGGCCTTGAGGTCGTCTGGGGAAAGTGGGAGGTAGTCGGGCCGGCCAAACGACCGGGCCAGCCAGGCGAGGTGTTGTTGGTCGGTTTGGTTTTCTTTCATCGTCGTCATGCCCCCTTTTAACGTCAGTGACGCGTCACCGACATTCTAACTGTCGGATTCATGACAATTTTGACGCCTGCCCGAGCCAGGCTTCCAGCAGAGTGATGATGCCCACCACAACAAACAGCCAGACGAGCTCGACGCCAGGTCAACGAGATGCGTAACCGAAGCTGCCAGGGCGGTAGCTGCCACAACCACGACCGAGATAGCGACTGTCACCCGCGTCGGAATCCGGCATCGCTTGACCAGGGTTAGCTGTTTAGCTCTCCCAACCCGGTCGAGATCATTCCCACGAACACACCCCCAACACCCGCCCCGACCTGTCCTTGACGGCGACGGCACAACCTGTAATTGAAGACTTCACCGTCGCGGCTCGTCACCGTCCGGTCCTGGTATTCGGCAGTGATCCCCTCGCCCCGCTCAATCGAGGCATCTTCCTCGTCATGGCCCACGTGACGAATGAACGCCACTGCAATCACCAGCAGCCCAACTCCCAGCACCGACTTCAATAGAACTTCAGGAATGGATCCCCCGATGAGTGAGCCGAAGATCCCGGCCGGCACCGCCACGGCCATGAGCCGGCGAGCGACCAACCAGTCGACAGTCCCGGCCCGGGCATGGGCGACAACTCCGGACCCGAATCCAAAGACCTCGGTGGCAAGTGCCGTACCAATCGCCACCTCGGGAGAGAGTCCAAGTACGATGAGCATGAGCGGCGAGAAGAAGGTTGCTCCTCCAATGCCGGCGCTATTGGCGAGGGTGGCGATGGCGATCGCGATCGGGAACATGTACCAATACGTGAGGTCCATTCCCGCAACCTACCCAGTGATCGAAGGTGTCAGCTACTCACCCGGGGCACGGTTGATGACAAATCGGGCGACGGCGTCGATTACTTCCTCGATGGGCATACTCGAAGTGTCGAGCACCAGAGCGTCGTCGGCCGGACGGAGTGGGGAGACCTCCCGCGTGGAGTCGCGTTCATCGCGGGCCGCCAACTCGGCTGCTATCCGGGGAATGTCGGACTCGGCTAGGCCGAGGTCACGAACCCGTCGAACGGCTCTAACTTCGGGCAAGGCGGTTAGATACACCTTGGCCGGGCTATCAGGAAACACGACCGTTCCGATATCTCGTCCCTCCACCACCACTCCGCCTCCGTTCTTGGTCACCCAGCGGCGCTGCAGTTCGACCAGCGCCTCGCGCACTCGAGGCACAGCCGACACCCTGCTCGATGCGGCACTCACCGCCTCGGTCCGGACCTCGGCAGTCACATCGCGATCGTTCACCATCACCCGACCATCATCGATGCCAACCTTGAGATTGTCGATGAGCTCAGCCACCGCCGCCTCGTCCTCCAGGTCGAGTCCGGCCTCCAGTACCGCCAACGCGGCTGCTCGATACATACCTCCGGTCTCGAGATGGCCAAGGTTGAAACGGGCCGCCAGCGCTTCACTCACCGTGCTCTTGCCGACGCCGCCCGGACCGTCGATGGTTACGACCAAGGGAGTTACGATCGTCTCCAGCATCGTGAAGTACTCGGGCCAGGTCTTCGCCACACAATCCGGATCGCCGATTGCCACCCCAGGAATGCGCAACCCTGCAATGGCAAAGGCCATCGCTATTCGATGGTCGTTATGGGGGTCAATTTCCGCTGGACGCAGGTCGTCGCTTGCAATCAAAATGTGGTCGGGGCCGGCAGTTACTTCAGCCCCCAGCTTGGAGAGCTCAGAGACGAGGGCGTCGATCCGGTTTGACTCCTTGAGACGTAGGTTGGCAATGTTGGTGAGACTCGTTGTCCCCCGGGCGAACAGCGCTGCCACAGCCAGTGCCACCACCGCGTCGGGTGCGGCGTTCATGTCCTCGGTGACGGCGCTGAGACTGCTCGGATGGCCGGTCAGGACGATGGTGTCGCCCTGGCGGTCTACCCGTGCACCCATTCGCTCGAGGATGGGCACCAGCCCGAGGTCGGCTTGCAAAGAGCCCTCCGGGAGTGGCCCGACCTTGACCGTTCCCCCGCACACCGCCGCAGCCACGAGTGGGTAGGCCGCTGCCGAGGCGTCGCCTTCGATGGCGAAGTCCCTGCTCTGATAGCCGCCGGTGGTGATCGTGAGGGTGGTTGGCCCATCCCAGGCGGCCTGAGCACCGAACGTCTCCATCACCTCAATGGTCTGATCGATATACGGGCGTGACACGACCGGTTCTTGGAGCTCGAGGATTATATCGGTATCGGCGTAGGGCGCCACCATGAGGAGGGCCGAGGCGTACTGGCTAGAACGAGAGGCATCGAGCATGGCGACGCCGCCCGACAAGGCCGGGCCGTGCACCTTGACCGGTGGGCGGTCCGCCTCTCCCAAGACCTCAATCGCGGCACCGAGTTGGCCGAGCACCCGAACGAGGTCCCCAATCGGACGCTGCTGCATGCGCCGATTGCCGTCGATGACAACTTGGCCGCTCCGAACAGTGACGGCTGCAGTGAGGAAGCGGGCAGTCGTCCCCGAGCCGCCGACGTCTATCCCAACGTCTCCCGTCCCGAGCCGGCCATCCGAGCCCTCAACCACCAGGTCGCCTTCATCCCAATAGACGGCGACGCCGAGGCGGTTGAGGCTGTCGATCATGGCTTTTGTGTCATCGGCCCGCAGCGCACCGTGGAGCCGGCTGGTTCCTGAGGCCAGGGCCGCTATCACCAACGCCCGGTTGGTGATGCTTTTCGAACCCGGCAGGCGAACGGTCCCCGCGATGGGCCCACTCGGATGTATCCGTTTCATTTCTCCACCGCGGCCGCGTAGAGGGAGCGTACCTCCTCTGCGTCTAGCTTCCGCCACTCCCCGGGCTTGAGTTTCCGGTCGCGAATTGGGCCAATTGCCTCCCGCACCAGCCGCCGCACCGGATGGCCGATCAGGTCGAACATGCGCCGCACCTCGCGCTTGCGACCCTCAATCATCGTGACTTCGACGAGCGAGGTCGACGGGGCGCTGTCCACCATCCGGGCCGTGGCGGCTCGGGCAGGACCATCGTCGAGGTCCACCCCGGCGGTCAATCGGCTGATCGCTTTGGACCCCACCGACCCCTCAGCCTCAACCAGGTAGGTCTTTTTTACGCCATAGCGGGGATGGGTGACACGTTCGGTGAGGGCTCCGTCGTTGGTCAACAGCAATAGGCCTTCACTGTCTGCATCGAGCCGACCGACCGGATACACCCGGGTCCCGGTCGGTACCAGTTGGCTCACGGTCTCTCGTCCGTGGGGGTCGTTGGTGGTGCTGACGACCCCGATCGGCTTGTAGAGGAGGTAGTAGACGAGGTCGGGCCTGACAGGAAGCACCACCCCGTCCACTTCCACCCACGCCGTCTCGGTGTCAATCTTCTGACCGAGGTGGGCGGGCTCGCCATCTACTGTCACCCGCCCCTCCCGGATGAGGTCTTCGGCCGTCCGGCGCGAGGCGATGCCGGAATGGGCGATGAGTTTCTGAAGCCGCTCTACGAGTTGTCCTCGTCGCGCAGGTCATAGACATCGCCGGGGTCCGGTCGGAACGGTTTCTCCAACGCCTCGACCACCTGGGGTGGAGGAACATGGTCGGCCAAAGGCGGCAGTTCGGCCAGGTCATTGACGCCCAGCTTCTCCACGAACTGCTCGGTCGTTCCATACAGGATCGGGCTACCCGGCCCGGGGGCGGTGCCGATTTCAGCCACCATGCCGAGTCGCTCCAGGGTGTGGAGCGACCGCTCCGAGTCGACGCCGCGGATTTCGCTGACCTGGCTCCTGGTAACGGGCTGTCGGTAGGCGACCACCGAAAGTGTCTCGAGGGCTGCCTGGGACAAGCGGGTGGCGGCCGGGCTGGCGGCAAACTGCTCCAAATAGGGGCGGGTTTGCGGGTTGCTGAACAGCCGCCACCCACCACCAACCTGTTTGAGCACAATACCCGCCTCCCGGGCTTCGTAGTCCGCGGCCATCGATTCGAGCTCGACGTCGATCTCGTCGCGAGGCCGCTCGGTAACCTCCGCCATCTCAGCGGCAGGCACAGGCCGTTCGGCAACAAACAAGATGGCTTCCAGTATCGACCGGGTATTCATGTCAGGTCCATTCGCTCTCAGCGCCGTCGGCAAGAACGGCGTCAGGTCTGTTTCGGATCGTGATCGGAGCGTGGCGGTGTTGCTGGCTCACCTCGATGATCCCCCACCGGGCCAGCTCGAGCATGGCCAGGAAATAGGCGGCAATTTCAACTGTGCGGGTGAGGTGGCCGGTCAGATCATCGAAATCCCCCTCCAGCTCGGCCCGGAGACGGGCTCGGAGGTCGTCGATGGCAGCCGGGACCGAGGGGAGGTCGAGGTCAAGATGGTCAAGATCCAGCTCGGCGGCCCGACTCAGCACCCGGCCGGCCAGACGAACGAAGGCCGCCGGGCCGAGGCCGAGATGCACCTCCGGGTCTACAGGCCGGACATCGATATCGAGGCCGGCCACCCGCGGCACGTATCGAGCCTGGCCTGCCAGCCGGTGAGCCAGCACGGCCGCTACATCCTTGAAGGTGGCGCAGGCCAGCAGTCGAGCCAGCAGACGGTCGCGTTCCTCGAACAAGGCCAGCTCTTCGTCGAGGTCGATGTCAGCTTCCTCAGGTAGAAGGAAGCGGGCTTTCAGCTGAATGAGGGTTGAGGCGATGAGCAGAAACTCGCTGGTTACCTCCATATCGAGCCGGCGCATGTCATCGAGATGGTCGAGATACTCGGTCACGAGGCCGGTCAGGCTGAGGTGGGTGATGTCGACCTGGTGACGGGTGATGAGCTGCAACAGCAAGTCGAGCGGTCCCTCAAAGACCGCGGTTTTCACTTCATAGCTCATGGCATCTCTCCATCAGCCGCCATCGTATTGGGCCGCGTGGACCACTCGATGCTTTTCGCCGTCGGCTTGCTTGAGAAGTGCCCAGGCCCCGGGCTCGATGGCGTCGGGTCGAAGGCCGTCCTGGTGGCGTGCGTAGGCGACCGTGATTGGGTCGGCACCGGCGGCTTCCAGCTCCCGAGCGCCTCGTTCGGCATGTTCTAGATACACCCGCATCCGGCCCCGGACCGGCACCCGTGCAATCGCCAACAGGGTGGCGGCTATCCGACCCGGGACACCAAGGGTGGCATGGCGCTTGCCGATGTCGTGTAGGAGGGCAGCCCGAGCCAACTGGTGACTGCCGGGGCGCCTCGCCAGGACCAAGCGAGCCGCGTCAATGCCGTGCCGCTGATCCATGGGCTCTTGCTGCCAGAACAACCCCGCCAGTCGCTCACCCAGCAGGCCGGCCACTTCGGCTTCCTCGCGGGGCGTCAACGGCTGGGCCCGTACCGAGCCGACTGCGCGTCGCATGAGGTGAAATGTATGTGACGGGGTGAACGGGTGACTGCTCACGGGATCACGATCTCGAGCATCCAGATCGCCCAGTCGGACATGAAACCGAGGGCACCGTCGAAGATAAAGAGAAGGGCGAAGAGGACGAGAAAGCCAAACTGCTCAAATTGGCGATAGGCCTCTCGTCCCCGGCTTGGCAAAACGAGCGGCAGCAGTCGACTGCCGTCCAGGGGCGGGATCGGAAGCATGTTGAACACGGCCAACAGAAGATTGATGAAAATGAGCCACAACACTATTTCTTCCGGCACACCACTGAGCGCCGGGTAGACCAACCGGGCCAGCAGGGTGGCCAGCACGATATTGGAAACCGGACCGGCAACGGCCGTGATTGCCATGTGGGCGGTCGGGTTCTCGAAATGGCCGGGTTGCACCGGCACCGGCTTGGCCCAGCCGAAGATCGGTGCATTGGCCAGCGCCAGCAAGGCCGGAAGCAGGATCGACCCGAACGGATCGATGTGCGGTTTCGGGTTGAGCGTGAGGCGACCGGCGTTACGAGCGGTTGGATCGCCCAGCCGGTCGGCGACGAGGCCGTGTGACACCTCATGAACGATGATCGAAGGGATCAGAATGAGTATGACAACTCCAGCCTCGATGAAGCTGTTGTCGGTGAATGTGAACAAGCGGCAATCAGGCCGAGCGGCGAGTCTTGCAGTCCACGCAATAGAGGGAGAAGGGCCGGGCCTCCATTCGGGCTGCTCCGATCTGCTTGCCACACGAGTGACATGTGCCGTAGCTGCCGTCATCCAGTTTGTCGACGGCGGCGTTGACGTCGTCGAGCTGATGCTTGAGCGTTTCGACGATACCGATCACTTCGGTGCGTTCCGAAGTAACGGCGGCCGCATCGGCGAAACCTTCTCCGAAGTCGAGGTCCGGGCGCAGGTCGCCGTTCTCGTCCGAACCGAGCTCGGCGAGCTGCTTGACCAGCTTGTCTCGCTCATCGTGCAAGACCTTGCGTGCATTATCGATGTCGATCGTCATTGCGCTTTCCCATCATCTACTTCGTGGATGAGACGTAACGTATACCTCGAGCAAATGTTGTGGGGTCACCCGTGTATACACCTGTGTGGTGGTAATTGTAGCGTGGCCGAGCAGTTGTTGGACGGACCGGAGGTCGGCGCCCCGTTCCACCATGTGGGTGGCCGCCGAGTGGCGCAACACGTGGGGCGACACCCGGTCGAGAGGAATGCCGGCCAGCTCCCCGGCTTTTCGCACGATGCCCCATAGACCTTGTCGGCTGAGCCGCCCGCCCCTGATGTTTAGGAACAGAGCGCCAGAATCTCGTCCCGCCGTTCGGAAACTCAGACGGTCGGGGAGGTAGTTCTCGATCGCGGATACCGCGTATGTTCCCAGCGGAACGAGCCGCTGCTTGTTGCCTTTTCCGGTGACGATGGCAGTTCCCGACTCTAGATCGACGTCCTCGAGGTCGAGCCCGGCCGCCTCGGAGACGCGGGCTCCAGATGCATACAGGAACTCGAGAATCGCCCGATCACGCCGCCCGGCGGACGTGGTGGAGTCTGGCGTTTCGAGGAGGGCCAGCACCTCGTCGAGGGTTAGGGCCTTTGGGAGTGGCCTGGGCCGCTTGGCAGTGTCGACGAGCACGGTTGGATCATCTTCGGCGATTCCCTCGGCCACCTGGAAGCGGTGGAGCCCCCGCACCGCCGCCGTCTTGCGGGCCACCGAACTAGCGGCCAGACCGCGGGCATTGAGCGATTGGACGAAACCCGCCACCCGGGAGGAGCTGGGGTTTCCCCCGTTGAGAAACGCCAGGTATTGGGCCAGATCGCGCCGGTAGGCGGCCACCGTGTGGCGGGAAAGACCGCGCTCGCTTGCCAGCGAGGCCAGGTAGTCCTCTACATCCTGTTCCAGCACTGCCATCAAAACCCGAGAACCTCTGCGACCGGACGATATTCGAGGTCGAGGCTTCGAGCGACGGCTTCGTGGACCACCTCACCCTTCGCCACGTTGAGACCGGCCCGGATGGCCGGGTTGGCGGTCACCGATCCCTCGAGCCCCAAGTCGGCAATCTGGAGAACGTAGGGCAAAGTAGCGTTGGTGAGGCCGTACGTGGATGTGTACGGGACCGCCCCGGGGATGTTGGTGACCGCGTAATGAACCACGCCGTGCTGCTCGTAAACGGGGTCGTCGTGGGAGGTTGGCCGACTGGTTTCGAAACAGCCACCCTGGTCGATGGAAATATCCACCACCACCGACCCGGGCCGCATGCTCCTGACCATGTCTTCGGTTACGAGCTTGGGAGCCGAGGCTCCAGGAATGAGGGCAGAGCCAACGAGAAGATCAGCGTCGACAACTTGCTCCTCAAGCGTCAGGCGATTCGACGCAAGGGTCACTATGTGGCCCAGGTAGGCGGAGTCAAGATGCCGCAGCTTGTCGGCGTTCTTGTCGAGCGCCACCACCCGGGCCTGCATGCCCATGGCGATGACGGCGGCATTCGCTCCGGCCATCCCGGCTCCGAGCACGACCACCTTGGCAGGCATCACACCGGGAATACCCCCGAGCAGAATGCCGCGGCCTCCTTCGGCCTTCTCGAGGAAGTAGGCGCCGACCTGGACGGCCATTCGACCGGCGATCTCCGACATAGGAGCCAGCAAGGGAAGCGCATTTCCGGGAAGCTCAACAGTTTCATAGGCGATGCCAACAGCCCCCGAATCACGCAACGAGGTTGCCAGCTCCATGTCGGCGGCCAGGTGAAGGAAGGTGAACAGAATCTGGCCGGGGGTCAGCATGGCCACCTCCGAAGGCTGAGGCTCCTTTACCTTGAGCACCATCTCGGCGTCGGCGAATACGTCTTCGGCTGAGGGGACGATACGAGCGCCCTGTGTGCTGTAATCGTCGTCGCTATGGCCGCTGCCTTCGCCCGCCCCCGACTCGAGGAGGATCTGGTGCCCGCGGTCGACAAGCTCGCGGGTGGCAGCCGGGGTGAGAGCGACCCGATATTCGTGGGTCTTAATCTCGGCCGGAACACCAACGATCATGACAACCTCCGTGCCAAAGCGTACAAGCCAATGATGGTCTTGGCGTCCTTGATAACACCCGACGCAACCAGGGATAACGCCTCATCGAGGGTTAGTTCCACTATTTGGGCGGCTACTTCCTCGGGACCCTGAGGGTCAGGAGGGACCGGCATGAGGTCCTCTGCCAGGTACAGCCACGACTCCTCATCGCTGTACCCGGGAGTGTTGTAGAACGTGTGAAGCAGCGTGAGCGTGCCCGGGTCGAGCCCGGCTTCTTCGATCGACTCGCGCCGGGCCGCATCGACCGGGTCCTCTCCGGCCACGTCACGCTTGCCGGCCGGAAGCTCGTAAATGACTTCATCAACCGGAGCCCGAAATTGGCGCATCATCACAACGTGGGTGCCGGTGTAGGGCAGGACCACGACCGAACCGTCGTGGGCGTGCACTACTTCCCGGGTCATTTCGCCTCCACCGGGGGTGTCGTATAGGTAACTGCCGATTGTGATGCCGGGACCGCGATACACGATGTCGCCACCCCGACGCCGGAACCCCGACATCAGTGGGACTCGGCAACCTTCTCGTCCTGAGGAACAGCCGTCGAGACGACAGTCCGCCGGTGAGCCAGCGCCGCCTTCATGAAGCCGACGAACATCGGATGCGGGTCGGTCGGTCGGGATTTCAGCTCGGGGTGGAACTGAGACCCGACAAAGAACGGATGACCCGGCAGTTCGATGATCTCGACGAGCAAGTCGTCTGGCGAAGTACCGGAGAGCAAGAAGCCGGCCGCCTCGAGGTCGGTGCGGTACCGGTTGTTGACCTCATACCGATGTCGATGCCGCTCGTAAATGAGCTCCTCCCCATAGAGCTCCCGCACCAGCGAACCTTCGAGGAGCTTGGCTGCGTACAGACCGAGGCGCATCGTCCCGCCCTTGTCCTCGACGTCCTGCTGACTGTCCATGAGGTCTATGACCGGGCTGGAGGTGGTGGGAGCAAATTCGGAGCTATTGGCGTCAGACAAACCCAGTGTTGAGCGGGCGTATTCAATGACCGCGCATTGGAGGCCGAGGCACAGGCCGAGGAATGGAATCCCTTGCTGGCGGGCATGCCGGATAGCTTCAATCTTGCCTTCGATGCCTCGCACGCCGAACCCGCCCGGGACGAGGATTCCGTCGACGCCCTCGAGATAGCCCTGGGCCAGTAGACCGTCCATGTCATCGCTTGGAATCCAGCGAAGGTCGAGTGCAACCCCGTTGGCGGCCGATCCGTGCTTGAGCGCCTCGACCACCGACAAATAGGCGTCTGGCAACTCAACATACTTCCCAACCAGGCCGATGGTGACCGGCTCGGTGGCGTTCTTGATGCCGTTGAGCATGGCGACCCAATCGGCGAGATCGGCTTCAGAGGTCTCGAGCTGGAGATGATCGCAGATGACGTCATCGAGCCCAGCAGATTGCATCATGAGCGGGACCTCGTAAATGTCCTCAGCATCGGCTGCGCTGATCACAGCGGCCGGGTCGACGTCGCAGAACAAACTGATCTTGCGGCGGACCGCGTCGTCGATTGGCCGATCAGATCTCACGACAATGGTGTCCGGCTGGATACCGTGGCTGCGGAGCTCGGCCACCGAATGCTGGGTTGGTTTGGTCTTGAGCTCGTCACTCGGTGCTAGGTAAGGAACCAGAGTGACGTGGATATAGGCGACGTTGGAGGGACCGACGTCCTTGCGGAATTGCCGGATGGCTTCCAGGAACGGAAGGATCTCAATGTCGCCAACCGTGCCGCCGATCTCAGAAATCACGACGTCGACGCCGGGGGTGTCACCGAGGCGCCGAATCCGGGCCTTGATCTCGTTCGTGATGTGTGGAATCACCTGAACCGTTGCACCGAGGTAATCCCCCCGACGTTCCTTCTGGATGACGGACAGATAGACCGAGCCGGTTGTGACGTTGGAATCCCGACGCAGGTTCTCGCCGGTGAAGCGTTCGTAGTGACCTAGGTCGAGGTCGGTCTCTCCGCCGTCGTCGGTGACAAACACCTCGCCGTGCTCAAACGGGTTCATAGTGCCGGGATCAACGTTGAGATAGGGGTCGAGCTTCTGGTTGACAACGCGAAGCCCACGGGCCTTGAGGAGCCGACCGAGGGATGCTGCAGTGATGCCTTTGCCGAGACTTGATGTGACCCCGCCGGTTACAAAGACGTACTTCGTCAATTCGCTCCTTGGACTCAGAGAGAGTAGCACTGCCCTCTGAAACCCTTAGCTTCTACGCCCTCCGGGTTGGCACTATCGGCCGGCGCCAAGTGTGAGGAGCTCGACGGCGTGCTCTTGACCCCGTTCACTCTCCGGCAAGCCTGACAACATGCGGGCAATTTCGGCCACCCGATCGTCCCCGATCACCGGGCGGACGGTTGCTGTTGCGCCGATACGGTCGACCACCAGGTGGCTGGTAGCAAAAGCCGCCACTTGCGGTAGATGGGTCACACACAGCACCTGGCGCCCAGACGCCAGGTCTTTCAATTTCTCACCCATGGCGAGGGCGGTCGCTCCACCGATGCCGGCATCGATTTCGTCGAAAGCCACCACGGCAGCGGCATCAACTCCGGCCGCCAGCCGGAGCGACAGCACCAGGCGGCTGAGCTCACCGCCCGAGGCAACCCGGGCGGCCGGGCCGGGTGCAATCGCAGCATCAGAAGAGAAGAGCAGCTCAACGGTGTCGGCCCCGTGCGCCGACGGATCGGCCGGACCGACGGCAAGCTCGACCACCGGACTGCTGAAACCGAGTTGTCTCAAATGGCCGGCCGCCGAGCCGGAAATCTCCTTAGCACTTCGCACCCTGGCCGCCCGCAATCGTTCGCCTGCTCCATTCAGAGCAATCTCGGACTGGTGCCGGTCCGCCTCGAGCCGATCGGCGCCACCGAGCAGGCCTGTGATATCGGCAACTCGCCGAGAAGCCTTCTCACCAAACTCGAGCACTTCGGTCAGAGTCGCGCCATATTTGCGCTTGAGATCATTCAGCACCGCGATCCGCCCCTCGACTTCAGCCAGCTCGTCGGGGTCATGCTCGAGGCCTTCAACGGTGTGGCGCAGACTGGCCCGGAGCTCGGCAACCTGTGCCTGAACCGCGCTGGCATCCTCCAAAAGACCATCCAGACTTGGATCGCGGGCATGGGCGCGACGGATTCGCCCGAGAGCATCGTCGATGCCGTCGGATGCATCAACTGAGTCGTGGGCTGAGGCCAGCTCGAATTTCAGCTCCTCGACATTTCGCAGTCGGGTTGCCCGGGTCACTAGTGGTTCCTCAGCGTCCGGGTCGAAGGCGGCCGCCTTGATCTCTGCAGCCTGGTGTTCGGCCAACTCGAGCTCACGTTCGAGCGCTCGTCGGTCTCCTCCCAGTTCGGCCTGTGCTGTGGCAATCTCGACATGGGTCGCCCAGGCCGCGTGGTAGGCGCTTCGGGCCGCCTGACCCTCGGTATCGAGCACTGAATCCAGGAGAAGGCGGATCGAGCCGGGCTTAGTGATCAGCAGGTGGTCGTGCTGCCCGACGAGCTCAACCGCCCCGCCCATTCGGGCTGCCAGCTCCCTGGCGGGCACCATTGCACCATCCAGATATGCTCGGCTGCGCCCTCCGGCCGTGATGCGCCGGACTGCGATCGTCTCCTCCTCCTCAGCGAGGAATCGTCCCTCCACTCGTGTCTCGTCACCATGGGGCCCAATCGCATCGGTCCGGGCGGTGCCGCCTAACAACAGTTGGAGGGCGTCGACGAGCATGGTCTTGCCGGCACCTGTCTCGCCTGTAATGACTACCAGCCCGGCGCCGGGCTCGAAGGTGGCATCCTCGATGATCCCCAGGTTGACCACCCTCAGCTCATCAATCACCGTCGAGGCCGAGCTTGTGCTGCAACGTGTGGGGGAAACGCCTCACGCCGAAAGTGGCGAATCGGGCAGTCATGTCTCCCGCCGTCACCTGGACCGCCTGGCCGGCCTTGAGCTCGCCGAGGTCGGTGGCATCCACCTCTACGCCCACCGGCCGATCGGAGCCTGCCACGAAGCCGAGCACCCGGTCCGCATCGAAAACAAGGGTGCGGCTGAACAGCGAGTGAGGGGCAACCGCCGTCATGAAGATGGCTCGCAGCGAGGGATCGACGGCAGGCCCGCCCGCCGAGAAGCTGTAGGCAGTTGATCCGGTTGCACTGGCCACAACCATGCCGTCGGCCCGGTAGGTGCGGAAGGGCAACCCGTCGACTGACACCGCCAGCGAGGCCAGGCGATTGACCATCCGCTTGGAGATGACGATGTCATTGAGGCCGTGCACAGTCTGGCCATCCTCCACCTCGGCCTTGAGCGTCATACGCTCCTCAACCTCCCACTGACCTGCCTCCAAACGGTCGAGAGTCTCAGCGATCTGTGAAACCTCGATCTCGGCGAGGAACCCGACTCGACCAAGGTTGATGCCGAGGACGGGTAGCCCGGTCGGAAGGGCTCGCTTGACGGCTTCGAGCACGGTGCCATCACCGCCGATCGAGAGAATCAGTTCGGCAGACTCGAGCCGGCCGGTCTCAACCCCCGGCAGGTCGGCCGCGTCGTCGGCGGCTGCCACGAACCGCAAATTGCGGGCGGCTGCACCATCAAGAACCTCTTTGAGCACCTCGGTGGCACGCAGCCGTTCAGGGTGGACGACGAGACCTATGATCATGTGACACTTCCCTCCGAGCCGTCGGCCAGCGCCAGGTCGATAGCTCCGGCTGCCAAGGTGGCGGGGCCCGGCCGCACCCACAATAGGAACTCGCGGTTGCCGGCCGAAGCTCCTCGCAGCGGGCTCGACTCGATCCCGTGCCCACCCAGGCCACTGGCCTGGGCGGCCCCGACGATGCGGACGATGGCCTGACGCCACAGCACCGGGTCAGAGACAAGGCCCCCCCTGCCTACCTGGGCCTTTCCCACCTCGAACTGCGGCTTGATCAACATAACGACGTTGGCATGGGGGGCGGCCAGCGCGCCAACTACCCCCATAACCAGCTCGAGGGAGATGAACGAAAGGTCAGCGACCACCACGTCAAAAGGTTCCCCAAGGTCGGCTGGATCCATGGTGCGAGCGTTGGTGCGTTCGCGGACCGCCACTTGAGTGTGATTGCGCAGCCGGTAGTCGAGCTGGTTGTAACCAACGTCTACCGCCGTCACGTGGGCGGCTCCATGCTGGAGGAGGCAATCGGTGAACCCTCCGGTTGAGGCGCCGAGGTCGACGGCCCGAGCCCCGGTCACGTCGATGCTGAAGGCCTCGAGTGCGTGGGCAAGCTTCTCGCCTCCGCGGCTAACGAAACGGGCCCCATCCTCGGTCAGCTCGACGGGGGTATCGAGACTCACCATGGTGGCCGGTTTGGGTGCAACCACTCCCCCAACTTTGACACGCCCTTCAGTGATGAGCCGTCGAGCGCTCGACCGGGTGTCGGCCAGCCGCCGTCGCACGAGCTCGGCGTCCAGCCGGTTACGGCTCAGGAAGCGCCCGTATCGGTTGGAGCCGGGGTGTCATCTTGATTGACCGGCTCGGGCTCATCCAGCGAGTGTGCCAGGGCCGCGGTCAGTGCGTCGGCTATGTCGGGGGCATCGGCCGGGTCGGCCGCCTCCAGCTCGGTGAGCAGTTCGTCGATGCGCGTAGTATCCATGAAGCCCATTATCGCCGTCAAGAGCGACAGGAACCGCCTTTGATCCCAATTCGCGACATCAATCCCACTGTGATCAAGCCCCTTGTGACTCTTACCTTGATCGCTATCAACGTCATCGTGTTCTTGTTGGTCCAGCCACACGACAGCGCCGCTGAGATTGATAGCTTCGCCTACGAGTACGCCGCTATCCCCTGCGAACTGCGAACGAATGACCCTCTCGACGCGGCCGAGGTGAGGTCGGGAGTCTGTGAGGAGGCCGACCTCGGCGCCGCGGTGTTCGCGGACAAGAACGTGCCGTTGAGCGTCCTTTCGTCGATGTTCCTGCACGGAGATGTTCTCCACATCGCCTTCAACATGTGGTCGCTCTGGATCTTTGGCAACAACGTCGAGGAGGCATTCGGACGGGCCGGCTACCTCGGCATGTACCTGGCCGGGGGGATTCTGGCGACCCTCGGCTATGCCGCGCTCAACAGCGACTCCACCCTTCCCCTCGTCGGAGCGTCGGGGGCGATCGCGGCGGTGATGGGCGCCTACCTCGTGTTATTTCCCACCCACCGAATCCTCAGCCTGGTTTTTATCTTCTTCGTGCCGATACCGGCCATCGTGCTCATCGGCATCTGGCTTGTCGGCCAATTCGGCATCGACCCTTCATCCAATGTGGCTTGGGAGGCTCACGTGGCCGGCTTCCTGTTCGGGGCACTCATCGCGCTCGTCTTGCGAGTCCCCCTCCTGCGCCGTCTCAACGCACAGCGCACCCCGAGATGGGCAAGCTTTCCATGACCTGATCCCGGCCTATCTGCAGGTGGAGCGGCCTCACGTCCGAAATGCGGCTCTCACATCGACAATGGCTCGGCGACTCGGGCTCCGCATCCTGTTCTCAGGAGTTGCGGGCAACTCTCTAGCCGGGCGAAGCCCGGCCCCAATCGAGGATGACCTTGCCGGCGTTTCCTCCCCGCACGGCCGCGAAAGCTTCTTC
>JAUXJL010000164.1 GCA_030624805.1 Acidimicrobiia bacterium | reverse complement strand
TACGACGACAACTGTCCCCCCGACCACAACTACGACGACAACTGTCCCCCCGACCACAACAACAACTACGATGCCGATTCCCCTGCCGGGTGTGTATATCCACAAATTCGAGGGTCACGACCATGGGAAAGAAGAGGATTGGGAAGCACACATCAAGATCGAAATCCGACACGAAGAAGCCGATCAAGCGGGCTCCGCCGCCGTACTGGTGGCCTGGGATGGCAGTCAGCCGGGGAGCCAGCTTCTGAACTCCGACAGGGATGGCAAGATCGACACGAGGATTGGCGACCTCAGCGATGACGGAGTCACCCTGCGCATCATCGACATTCGGCTGGCCGGCTTTGTCTATCGGCCCGTTCTCAATGAGGCCAGTTCAGAACTGTTCGTTGAGGGGCCCAATTAGCTGAAGAAATCCCACGAACACTCAGCACCCAAGCTGGGCAATTGTAAGCTGGGATCTTGTCCGACCTCTTTGACATCGACCTCGCGACCGCACGCCAAAGACGCAGCCTCAAATGGCGGCGATATCCGGATGACGTGATTCCACTCTGGGTCGCCGAAATGGACTTTGCGGTAGCTCCTGTAATCGCTGAACGGCTGGAGAGTTTGCTCGAGGGTGGTGACTTCGGATACCCGCCAGAACCACCGGAACGTGGCACCAGCGAGTTCGGTGAGGCCGTAGCCGGCTGGATGAGCCGGCGGCACGGTTGGTCGATAGATCCGTCGATGGTGTCGATCACCCCCGATACGATGCGCGTGCTCGAAATAGCAATCGCACAGTTCACCGAACCGGGCACCCCGGTTGTGCTGACCGATCCGGTCTATTACCCGTTTCGAGTTGTGATCGAAGATGCGGGGCGGCTACCCCTCTGGGTCCCGATGGTGCACTCAGGCCAACGGTGGGAGCTCGACCTCGGAGCCCTTGCGGAGGCCTTCGCCCAGGAGTCGGTCCGGCTCTACCTGCACTGCAATCCTCACAATCCGACCGGCACGGTATTCACGATCGAGGAAATGCAGGCGATAGCGGATCTGGCGGAGCAGCACGGCGTTCTTGTGGTGTCGGATGAGGTTCACTCCGGTCTCGCCCATGAGGCGCTGCACGTGCCGTTCGCAACCGTCACGCCTACGATCGCCGAACGCACTATCACGGCGTCGGCTGCCTCCAAAGCGTTCAACTTCGCCGGCCTGAGATGTGGGTTCGCCATTGCCGGAAGCCGGAAGCTTCACGATCAGATCCGAGCGGTCCCAACGCGGCAGCGCAAATTGACGTCTCTACCCGGTTACGAGGCAACGATTGCCGCATTCACCGGCGGAGACCCGTGGCTCGAGGCCCTCAACAGTCACCTCATTGAGATGCGAGATCACGTGGTCACGAGGCTCGGGGCGATAGACCGATCCCTGGTCACCTCAGTTCCTTCAGCCAGCTACCTTCTTTGGACCGACTGGCGGCAATTCGACATCGGCTCGGAGCCTGCCACATTCCTACTCGAGGAGGCCCGCGTCGCTCTCTCCTCCGGAGGCGACTACGGGCCCTCGGGTGAGGGTTTCCTTCGTGTCAACTTCGGCACGTCGCGTGCGATCCTCGACGAAGCGATCGATCGGATCGAGGTCGCCGTCGCACGGTGACTCGTGGTTGCTCTCATCAGGTTGCGAGCGGTTCCAGGCCATAGGATCGTTTTAATCATCGCCGTCCAAAACTCGAAATGTACGCCACACGTTCGGCTGCGACGAGCCCCGTGACTTCCGGGGTCGTCTGGGCCGCCTTGGCCGGCATCGCTTTCGGGTTCTCGCAACTGTCAAATCGCGGGGTGAACCGACAAACCAACGCGATGGCCGCCACCACGGCAATGGTGACAGCGATGTTCGCCGCCCTGGTCTTGGCCGCGGCGTTCACCGGGGAGCTCGGCGATGTTGGTTCGATACCGGCAGGCGCGATTGGATGGTTCGTGGCGGCTTCACTGGTTCACTTTCTCGTCGGATGGACGCTATTCGCCGTAAGCCAGCAGAGGATTGGTCCCTCGCGGACGGCGTCGGTTCTGTCGACCAACCCGGTAATGGCAGCGTTGATCGCGGCTGCTGTTATCTCCCAGGAGCTGCGATCGGTCGCGTGGGTCGGTGTGGCAGCGGTGACGGTCGGTGTTGCCACGGTGGCCATGGGTCGGAAGAACGAGGCTCCCGGCTCTTCAATCGGATGGGCTGCAGTATTGGCTGCCACGTTGATGTTCTCAATTAGCCCGATCTTCGTTACTTACGCCCTCGATCAGTCCAACAAGCCGCTTCTTGGCCTCGCGATCGGGGTCGCAGTCACCGTGCCGTGCATGCACATCACCACCCGGATCCTGACCGGTGACTGGGTGCGGCTGCGACGCTCGATGGCGGTCTGGCTTGTTTTGGGGGGAGTGAGCGCCGGTTTTGCCATCACCGCCCAGTGGACGGCGTTTGATCTCATTCAGGTAGGCGAAGTGGTCAGCCTCCAGCAGCTGTCAACACCAGTGGTGATCTTCGTCGGGCCGGTTTTGCTGGGCGCATCCCAGGAGCGGCCCGATGTTCGGCTGCTGGTCGGGACCAGCCTGATCCTGGTCGGTGCGATCCTGGTAGCCCTGTTCGGACGGGCCGTCAGTTAGTTCCGATCCGTGCCTTGAGCCATCCACTCACCGCGGTGGCTACGAGATCCTCGCCCCCGACGTAGTAATGGCCGCCGGCATCAAGGATCTCGATGGTTACGGGCGCCCGACTGCGTTCGGCCAGCTCCTCAGCTGGATACACCTCAGCAGGCTCTTCCCGGCTCCGGACGAACAGCGTTTCGCACGGAATATCTGAAGCCAGCGCCACGATGTCGGGGCAGTTATCGAGGAAGTCGACATAGGTGGTGGCCGAGATCACGTACCACCACCCCGGGACGAGCATCAATTGATCGCCGTGACCGCGTTTCAACAGGCGGCGGGCTTCCGCTGTGATCGTGTCGTAACGATCGGCGGCCATGAGGCCGTTGTCGGCCATCAGCCGCATGATAGTTTCCCCGCCCCGGTGGGCCGACAGTAAGACAAGGCCGGGAGTGTCCGAATACTCCGTCACGTGGCGCACTCCCAACATCCCACCGTGCGAGTGGCCCACTACGAACGGCGGTGGGAACCCCCGAGCATCCAGCCAGCCTCGGGCGAGCCGGTTGTCTTCGATAGCTTCGGCCATCGTCTGATAGGCGCCGCCCTCCAGGTCGCGACTGTCTCTGTTCGCCAGGACGTCATGACCACGCCGGTTGTACGCCAGGCAGGCCAATCCGATTGAAGTCAGGTAAGGGGGCAAGAAGCGGGGCGGGCCAACGTAGAAGTTCATCGTGTTGCCGTGCATCATTTGCACGGCCCCGACCACGTCTCGGTCGGCCGGCAGGTAGAGGAGGCCGTCGAGGGGATCGGTTTCGGTTTCGATCGACACAGTTTCGATATGCATCGATGTCTCGGTCATGGGGCGCTGCCGACAATGCGCTCGGGATGAACGAAGATGGCCGCCCGGCGTTCGGCGGCCATTACCCGGTCGTACTCGTCCCAATCGTCGTGGGTGCCTCCTGCCGCCCTGAACACCCGGCGTAGCAACTCGGCGATTCCATCGTCGGGGAAGTCGGTGAGGGGATCGTCCGGGCCGATGATGTCGACCTGGCCTTCAACGCCGGCCCATTGAAACCCGGCCCGAAACACGAGCGACGCTCTCCCGGATTTCCGGAAGAATCCGAGCTTGCGAGCGCTGCCGAAGACGACGAAGGCCACGGTCTCCACACCGGTCACCGGGTGGGGCATCAGGCCGGCAGTCACCACCGACGAGTGCACCGTTCCATCGGGTCGAGCAGTTGACACAACGCCGAGGCCGCCGTCCGCCACCGACAGGGCCTTGACGAGCGCCATGCCGGTCACGTCCCCGGCCACCACTTGCGGATCTCGTCGAGGTAGTGAACTGTTGAGCCGTCCATGTCCATGGATTTGCTCTCGAATGAAAACTGCGAATCGTTGAACCATGCTGGTCGTTGCGTCACTACGCCTCCTCTTCATTTCCCCATGCCGAACCAAACCTACCCGCCCGGCTGCGGCACCGGTTTCGATTGCGTATGGTCAACCCAGCTGACGAACGAGAACGGTGAATGGAGGTCGGGATGGAAGCGAAGGAACCCGCCGCGGCATTGTTGGAACAGGCCGCGGGCTTTGTATGAGTAAAGACAATCGAAATCGGGCTCTCGCATGGACTGTTCGAAAAGATCAACGAGTTGGGCAAAGTGACTCCCGACCAGCTGGCCAAGGTGGCGGGCATCGACTCTTTCTATGCCGGCGTGTGGTGCCGGGCCGCCTACGGAGCAGGGGTCCTCGACGGTCATGAAGACGGTAGTTACGAACTTGCACCTCATGTAGCGACCCTCCTGCTGGACCGCGGTTCACCTGCTTACCTGGGTGGCCTGTTCAAGGTCATGAATCAGCCGGAACTATTCCCGACGTTCTCAGAGAATCTCCCCTCTGGCAAACGAATCTGGTGGGATGAAACCGGACCGGGCTGGATCGAGGGGGTGGCAGAGACCGGGGGAGCGTTCAATACTCGCTTCATTCCGGGTGGCATTTCGCAAGTCCCCGGTGCTGACGAACGATTGAGTAAAGGAAGGCGGGCCCTCGAGCTCGCCTGCGGCACCGGCGTTGGGCTGGTGCGCCTCGCCACCCAATTTCCGCAACTGGAGTTGACGGGCCTCGACGGAGACTCCTACTCGCTGGGATCTGCCCGGTCCCGGGTGGACGATGCCGGGCTGAGTGATCGCGTGACGCTCGTACATTCAACGATGGAGGATCTCGAAGCCGAGGATGAGTTTGACCTGGTCACTATTAACGTCTCGATGCATGAGTGCCGTGACATCGAGGCGGTGACGGCGGCGATCTATCGGGCATTGAAGCCGGGTGGGTTTTTCCTGAATTCGGACTTCCCGTTTCCCGACACAGCCGAGGGCCTGCGAACGGTTCCGGGCCGGATCATGTCCGGCGTCCAGTTCTTCGAGGCTCTCATTGACGATCAGCTCTTGCCGATTGCCTTCTACCTGGACCTCTTCG
Source organism: Acidimicrobiia bacterium (assembly GCA_030624805.1). Classification (GTDB taxonomy): domain Bacteria; phylum Actinomycetota; class Acidimicrobiia; order Spongiisociales; family SHLN01; genus SHLN01. Next base: position 368 of record JAUXJL010000164.1, on the reverse strand, counting down.
AGCGGCACGGGTTCAAGGACGTCGGTGTGGTAGAGATCAATCCGGTGCATGCGATCACCCATGGCAGAAAGTAGTCGGCGTCCTCTCGATGGGTGGCTAGCCGCGGCCGGCCCCTGTGTCGGGACAGGGGAGCTCGGTCTCGAGTTTCCAAAATGTGATCTGGAACGAGCGATGCGGACAGGCGGGTAAGGCCTGGCCTTCCCACAAATAAAGGTGGTGGCCGTGGCCATCAGTCCAGTAACCGCCGGCGTTGACTGCCGCACCGTTCAAAAGGGTAAGACGTCGCATACGTAAGTCGGGGAACAAGCTCAGCGCCCGGGAGGTCAATCGGTGGGTCGTAAATCCGACAGAAAAGAGTGGCGAGGGCC
>JAUXJL010000149.1 GCA_030624805.1 Acidimicrobiia bacterium | reverse complement strand
GATGCCAACCAGGGCCTGGGCTAGGCCGTGCCCTCCTCCGATCGCGACCACATGAGGACCGGACGGATCGAGCTGCACAACTTCGAGCATCTCGGTTTCGAGTTCGAGAGCGCTCACGGCGACTCCCGCTCGAGATCGGCATCGCGATGGCGAATGGTGACATCGTTACCGGCCCCTTGTAGGCGTCGACCCAGCTCCTCAGCGATCGCGACCGAGCGGTGCCGGCCGCCGGTGCATCCGATCCCGACGCGAAGGTAGGCCTTGCCCTCATCTACGTAGCGGGGTACGAGAAACGTGAGCAGATCGTCTACCCGGCCGACGAATTCGACGGCGGCCTCGTCAGACATCACGTAGTGGGCTACTTCGGGATCAACACCGGTCAGGGGTCGCAACTCGGGCACCCAGTGGGGATTAGGAAGGAACCGCACGTCGAAGACCAGGTCAAGGTCTCGCGGGCTGCCGTGCTTGAAACCGAATGATGTCATGGAGACCTTCATCTGTCTGCGCGGTGTAGGCGCTTCGAAGGCATCCTGCAGTCGCCGACGCAACTCGTGGACGTTCAATTCGCTCGTGTCGATCAAGACGTCGGCATTGCCCCGCACATCGGACAGCAGCTTTCGCTCCGTGGCGATGGACTCCTCCAGAGTTGCCGCTGCCACCGGGTGGGGTCGGCGATTCTCCTGGTAGCGCCGAATCAGCTCCCGGTCGTCCGCATCGAGAAACACCGTGAGGGTGGGAACGCCGTCACGTTCTAGCCGAAGCACCTCGTGTTCCAGCTCGGAGAAAGTCAGCACACCGGAGCGGGAATCCACCGCCACGGCCAACCTCGAGCGAGCGACGTCTGCCACATCGGCTAGTTCGGCTGCCTGGCCGATGAGCTTTGGAGGCAGGTTGTCTATGACAAAAAACCCGAGATCCTCGAGGACCTTGGCCGCCGACGACCGGCCGGCGCCGGCCATTCCGGTTAGCACTACGACGAGTGGCTGCTCAGCCACGATCGTGCTCCATTTTGAGCATTTTGGCCTTCATCTCCACACCTCCGCCGAACCCGGTCAAAGAGCCATCCGAACCCACCACACGATGACACGGAATCACTACCGGGAACGGATTGGTAGCCATCGCCCTGCCGACGGCTCGGGCCGCCGCCGGGCGGTTGAGCTGGCGAGCGATCTTGCCATAGGTTGTGACGGAGCCATCGGGTATAGCCGCCACGACCTCGTATACGGCCCGGGTAAATGGGGTGGAGCCGGCCCGATCGGCGAGCTCGGGGTGATCCACCCACGGACCACCGGCGAAATAGTCGGCCAAGTCCTGGGCGAGGGACGTCACGAGAGCGGGCGGATCCGAAGACTCGGGGACTGGAGCCGGACTGCCCGGAAGCAGGATTTCGAGAACCGTCTCACCTGCGTGAATGACCCATCCAGGCCCGAAGGAAGATTGGTACCGGACGGCGCGGCGGTCCGTGTCATGTTTAGTCATCTCGCCTCCTCGGGGAGGTGCCTACCAGACCGTGCAAGGCCTCGTGCACGTTGTGGGCCACCTTACGCGGCACTACCTCCTCGATCTGGTCAATGGATGCTTCCCGAAGTCGTTTGAGGGAACCGAACGCTCGCAAGAGCGCCTTCTTCCGAGTGTCCCCCACCCCGGGCACGTCGTCGAGGATAGAATCGACCATCCGTTTGCCTCGCAACTTTCGATGGTAGGTGATGGCAAACCGATGGGCCTCATCACGGACCCGCTGCAGCAGGTAGAGGGCTTCCTCGCCCCTGGGAATCCGCACGGTCTCGGCCCGACCCGGCAAGTAGACCTCTTCCATGCGCTTGGCGAGTCCGGCGACAGGAATGTCCAGATTGAGCTCGTTGAGCACCTGGATAGCCCGGCTGAGCTGTCCGGCGCCACCATCCACCAGAATGAGCGACGGTGGGTAGGCGAACTTTCCCCGCTTGTCCGGCGGCAGATCCCGCTCGGCAAGGTAGGCGGTAAAACGCCTCCGCAAAACTTCTTCCATCGAGGCAAAATCGTCCTGGCCGTCGACGTCTCGAACCCGGAAATGCCGATAGTCGGAAGGACGCGGCAACCCGTCCTCGAGCACAACCATTGAGCCGACCGTGTTGGTCCCCTGCACCGTGGAAATGTCATAACACTCGATACGCAAGGGAGGATCGGGCAGATCGAGAGCTTCTTGCAGGCTGCGGAGCGCTTTGGCTCGGGCGTTGTGGTCGGCGTTGCGGCGAAGTCGATGGCGGGCGAACTCCTCGGCGGCGTTGGCTTTGGCCGTCTCCAACAATCGCCGCTTGCCACCACGCTCGGGAACCCGCAGCTCAACAGCTCCGTCCCGCCTGGCACTCAACCAGTCGGCTAATAATGCGTGATCTTCGGGAAGCTCTGGCACCAGGATGAGTCCGGGAGGATCCTCAGACCCATACAACTGCTCGAGCATACGAGCAATGAGCTCGGCCGTGGTGACATCCTCTACCTTGTCGACGATGGTAGACACCCGGCCTACGACCCTTCCGCGCCGGACGGTGAGCAGCGCCATCGAGGCCTCCAACTCATCCTCGACGATCGCCAGTAGATCGAAGTTCTCGGGCCGTTTGGTCACCATCTCCTGGCGAGCACTTGCCTTTTGAATTGCGCTCAGCTGGTCACGGAGTCGAGCTGCGTGTTCGTACTCTTGCTGCTCGGATGCCTCCATCATTTCGATGGTGAGTTTGTCGACGATGTCGTCATGGTCTCCCGACAAGAACGAGGCCAGCCCGTCGACGTACTCCTGATAGGCCTCAGGCGTCACTTCCCCTACGCATGGTCCCGAGCACCTTTCGATATGGAAGAGCAAACAGGGCCGTCCCGATGCTGCATGCCTTCGATACTTCGAGTCGGTGCAGGTCCGCACCGGGAAGGTCCTCAAGAGAAGGTCGAGCGTCTGGCGGATGGCATAGGCGTGACCGTATGGGCCGAAATACTGTGTGCCGCGCTTGCGCTTGCCGCGCATGACCATCGCCCGCGGCCATTCATCCTGTCGCGTGATGGCGAGGTAGGGGTACGACTTGTCGTCTCGGAGTCGGATGTTGAACCGGGGCTTGTGTTTCTGTATGAGGCTGTACTCGAGCATCAGGGCCTCCACCTCGTTTTTGGTGACGATCCACTCGACCGTTTCTGAAGCCTCCACCATCGCCGCAGTACGGAGCGCCAGAACCTTCGAGAAATACGAGGAAACCCGTTTTCGGAGCGACTTGGCCTTGCCGGCATACATCACCTCACCGTGCTGGTTCCGGAACAGGTAGGCCCCGGGCAGGTCGGGTATCTCAGAAGGAAGGGGACGTTGCACCATGGTGAGCAAAGTTTACGGGTGTCGAGTGTTTCGGAATCGCACTCCAAGCAGCCTCGGTATGTGGCGCTGGGCGGCCAGCAACGGGTCACGATCGGCCGCGGCGGGCCCCGACCCTCGCTCCACCAAACGCTCGAGGCTCCATCCCGCCGCCGCGACCGTGGTCAACAGGACGCCGAGGGGCCGGTGTTGCATGGTGAGGTTGAAAGCCCCGGCGGGCTCAACGCTCGTCCCCTCCTCGAGATATTTCCCCCAGCGCCAGGTGACTTCGCCGTCGCTCGGGTCGATGAGTGGACCGGCGCCGGGAGCAGTGAATGCCGGATGGTTGACAACCACCGCCAGCACGCCCCCGTCGACCACCACCCTGCCGGCCTCGGCCACGAGGCGCCCATACTCAGTGACATGCTCGAGAACCAGCACGGCAAACGCTCCATCGACGGTGTCATCGGCCAGCCAGGCCAGGTCAGGCAGGCGGCACTGCACCACCGGTCCCGCTGTCACCGCATGCCGCAGAAGTACCTCATCCTGGTCGCAGCCCATGACCCGAGCTCCCGCCGCCCCGACTGCCCGCATGCCCTGGCCTTCCCCACACCCGAGGTCGAGATAACGACCCTCCGGCTGTGGGTGCAGAATGTCGAGAAGGAGCGGCAGCACGTCCTCCGGGTAGGAAGGATCGGTTGTGACCTCAGAAAGCCACCATTGCGAGTCCCAGGGGTCGGCCATAGCCCACACCGTAGAGCCCTGGAGGGACTGAGGGCCCGCCCCGCGCTATGGACCGGCCGGCATCCCCACCACGATCGTGACTTCGGAGAACGCTGCCACCTCGCTTCCCGGCGGCGGACGAGTTACAACGATCTTGGTCCAAGCCTCCTCGTGAGAAACCACGAACTCGGTCACGAGTGAGACGAACACACCAGTTGCGAGTGCCAGGTCGTTCATGACCTGGTCCGCCTCGACGCGGGTCATGCCAATGAGGTTGGGCAAAACCACGGTCGGCAACGGAGGGAGCTCGAAATCCCCGGCCACCGGCAGCCACCCAGGCTCACCGAAGACGATGTCGGGATGGGGCGGAAACGGAACTTCGATTTCAACGAAATGGAACGTGGTTTCTGCCGCCCGGTAGAAAGCGAGGAGGTCAACACCTTCCGCTCTCCAGTCCCCCGCCACGAACCGGTCCCCGGCATCTGAAAAGAAGGCCGAGGCGTCTGCGAAACCCGTCGTCTGGCTGTGACGGAGATAGATGGTCGTGGCGGCGACTCGCTGAACACCAAGAGTGTCGATCCCGTCGCCGCTGAAATCACCAACGAAGGGACGATCCCCGGAAATACCGAACCAGTAGGACAGGTCGGCCGCGCCCAATGGCAGCCCGCCACTCCCGAGCCGGTTGACGATGAACACCTGTCCGGAGCTGGCGCGGTAGACCGAAACCGTGTCGCACCCGTCACCGTTGAAGTCACCGGCGAGTGGGATGTCACCCGGGAGGCCATAGGAGTAGGTCACGTCCGCAATCGCGGTCCCGGTGGCATTACTCAGGTGCACCGAGGCGTCTGCCTGCCGATAGACACCAGGTGTCTCGTCGCCGTCGCAATCCCAATCGCCTATCACGGGGTAGTCGCCGGGGACGCCGAAGTAGAACGAGACCTGCTGGCCGATCAGGCTGCGAATCTCCCACCGGCCGGTCGCAGGGTCGAAGAGCCCAACGCCGTGGGGTTGAGGCTCTGCCCAAGCGGACGCCGCTGCGCTCACGATGCTCCCCGCTACCAGTGCAATCACGAGCAGCAGGCTCAGCCCGCTGCGGCAGTCAATCACACACACCGGATTCCCACCCACTGCTACTTCTCGAGCAACATGTCCCGCAGGAACTTGCCGGTGTAGCTCTCCGGAACGGTCGCGACGTCCTCTGGAGTGCCTTCCGCCACGATCCGCCCACCCTCGTCACCGCCTTCTGGGCCCAGGTCGATGATCCAGTCGACTGTCTTGATCACATCGAGGTTGTGCTCGATGACGATGACTGTATTGCCGGTGTCGACCAGTCGCTGGAGCACGATGAGCAGCTTGCGAACGTCTTCGAAATGCAGGCCGGTAGTTGGCTCGTCGAGCACATACACGGTGCGGCCGGTGGCTCGTTTGCCGAGCTCGGAGGAAAGTTTGACGCGCTGGGCCTCACCCCCCGACAAGGTGGTGGCCGGCTGGCCAAGCCGGACGTATCCGAGACCGACGTCGAAGATCGTCTGAAGGATGCGCGCGATGCGGGGTTGATTCTCGAAGAAGCCGAGAGCCTCCTCGACCGACATTTCGAGAACGTCGGCGATTGAGTGGCCGCGCCACAAAATCTGCAGCGTGTCTCGGTTGTATCGCTTGCCCTTACAAACCTCGCACGGCACATAGACGTCTGGTAGGAAGTGCATCTCGATCTTGATGGTGCCGTCGCCTTTGCATGCTTCG
>JAUXJL010000119.1 GCA_030624805.1 Acidimicrobiia bacterium | reverse complement strand
CGAACAGCAGCCAGGGGAGCCGGAGCGAAAAGGCAAGTACCGCTACTGCGATGGGGTCGCGGGTGAGGGAGGCCACGATGAGGGGGAAGGCGGCGAACACCACACCGTCGCCGAGGTTGGAGACAGTTGACGCGGTCCACAGGCGGGTGAATCGTGAGTCCATTGGCCGCACCTTACGATCCGGCTGTCTGCAGGCTGTCTCAAAAAACGTAGGCTCGATTCATGCTCAAATTCGAACACCCTCCCAAAACGGGCGGCGAAAAGGAGACATTGGTTGGTTTCCTCAACAGCCAGCGCGCCATCCTCGCCTGGAAGGCGCCATCCTCGCCTGGAAGGTCGACGGCCTTCTGCTCGAGCATGCCAGCCGTCCGATGGTGCCGTCTGGGACGAGCATGCTGGGTGTGATTCGGCACATGGCGTGTGTTGAGCTCTACTGGTTCGGCGACATCGTGGCCTCAGGCGACTACGAAGTCCCGGGGGAGATGGCCGGCTGGTGGCAACGAATCGTTGATCTGTGGAAATCAGACGAAGACCCCGATGCCGACTTTCGCGTCGAAGACGACGAAACGGTCGAACAGATTCTCGAGTACTACGAGACGGCAATCGGAGTTGCCAATGCCATCATCGATGATCATGACCTCAACCACGTGGGAACGAGGGATATGAACCTCCGATGGATTCTCGTTCACATGACCGAAGAGATCGCTCGCCACGCCGGCCACGCCGACATCATCCGCGAGCTCATCGACGGCACCACCGGGTATCTGCCCGAATAATCGCCGAACGCGCGTTGCCGGCCTCCTTCACCTCGGAGGGAAGGAAGAAGATGAAGACAACGGCACAGCTCAGTCGCCGGCTATGGCGAACAGCCACTGGCCGTCGGCGCCAATCACGACTCGGTAACCGGCGAAGCCGTCGAAGGACGCGAAGCTCTCCTCCAGTCCCTCGACCGTATACAGCTCGAGCAGGGCGGCGTAGTCGGCGGCGGAAATGCCGTCCCCGTACGGAGACGTGAGGTCGTCGAATGCGGCTGGCCAGACGTACGACGTGAGGCTCGGCTCATCGCTCGCGTACCCGAGGTTGAGATGCTCCACCAGCCTCCGCATGGCGGGGACACCTCGGTTTTCTTCCTTGGCGAACACCTCGGCACCCGACCCACCGAATGAGGTCTCGACCGGGTGGTCGCCGCCGTTCGAAATCGCCATGAGACTCGCAAAGTCGCAGTTCATTGCCGCGTCGAACAGGGCCGCTCGGGTTCTCGCAACAGGCTCGGGCAGGTCGGGCTGTTCTACCAGCGCCGCTTCCCAGCTATCGGTTGAACACGAGTCCGGGAGGTTGCCGGCGTCGGCCAGGAACCGAATGACGTACCCGACCTCTTCGTCGGCAGTGCGAAGGTCCCAATCAATCCAGACCTCAGTCGGATACCCCAGCTGAGGGTGGTACTCGGCGTTGAAACTGTCTGCCTCACGAAGCGCTCGTTCCACCTCGGCGAAGACATCGTCGACCGTTTGAATGATTTCGTCATATCGGCCGATCTCGAGCATCTCGATGTCAAACAGGTCAACGCCGTCGAGAGTTGCCAAAGTCACTTCCCCGTTCTGCACGGAGGCCGCGTACGGTCCGGTGAACTCGCGTGGGCAGAAGCAATTGCGGGTGAACTGGTACTCGTAGTCGACGATGCCGGCGGTCTCCCAGCGGCGGAGAGCATTGGCGAAAGCCTCTCGTTGCTCCGCGTCACCAGGCGACGGATTGGCCTCGAACCCGGTTACCTCGAGCACGAATCCAGCGTCGTAGGCCAGGCCGGGCTCGTTGTAGATGTAGGAGCGGGGGTACCCGAGGTTCTCGTCGTACTCGACGTCCACCGGGAACTCCGTGTCCGCCAGTGCGATCTCGATGGCGGTGAAGATGGCCTCAACGGATTGGTAGGGCGCCACAGCACCGGGTTCCGGGACGACCCGGCCGGCCAGCACCGTCTCATTTCCCTCCACCTGCACGTACCACGGGCCGGAGTCGCACTCGCAGTCCAGAACGTACGTGAGTTCATAGGAGTCCGGTCGATTGGTCGCCCACACGAGACGAGCTTCGGCCAGCAGCTCCTGCTGGGTTGCTCCAGGCAAGGTGATAGTCGTGGTCGTTCCGGGCCTGTCGACGTGGGTGGTGCCTGGCCCGGCAACCTCTTCGGCCCCACAGGCGACGGCGACCAGCGCCAGGGCGGCGAACAACGTCATCTTCATGGCTCTTGGACGGTAACTGCATCCAGATCAGTTCCCGGGGACCTCGGGCTAGTTCCCGAGCAGGTCCTGGATGGTCGGCCGGAGGATGTCGGGGAGACTGGAGAGCGTATCGTCTGCCTCGGCCTTGGCTTGGGCCAGTTGGGCCTTGATTCGATCGAGCTGGGCTTGCAGCGTCTCGACCGCGCCTTCCAGTTGCATGATGCGCTTGACCCCCTCGAGATTGATCCCAGCCTGCGTGAGCGCCTGAATGGCCCGGAGTCGTTCGAGATCCCTTTCGGAGTAGCGGCGAGTGCCACCCGGGGTCCGATAGGGGTCCAGCAGGCCCCGGCGTTCATAAATCCGTAGCGTCTGGGGATGGATCCCGGCGATCTCGGCCGCCACCGAGATGATGTAGACGGCATCTTTCCGACTCATGACACACCCAGGTGCGAGCGAACGTCGGTGGCCTCGTGGGTTTTGAGCTGTTCGAGCAACCGGCGCGTGTCGTCGTCTACATCGTCGGGGACGGCCACCTCAATAGTTGCCAGCAGGTCGCCGGGGCCCTTCTTGGCGCTCGTGACGCCCTTGCCCTTGATGCGGAAGGTTTTGCCGCTGTCGCTGCCGGCTGGTATCCGGAGCGTTACCCGGCCATCGAGTGTGGGCACCGTGACATCGGCCCCGAGCGCAGCCTCGGTGAAGGTGACCGGCACGGTGATTCGGAGGTCGTTTTTGCGGCGCTTGAATAGCGGGTGGCTCCCGACGTGTACTCGCACGTGGAGGTCGCCGGGTGGCCCGCCGTTTCGACCGGGAGACCCTTTGCGAGGAACCCGAATCGTGGCTCCATTCTTGATACCGGCAGGGATCCGAACTTTGATCGACCGGACCCGATGCTCGGTGCCCCTGCCGTTGCAGGTGTGACAGGGTGTGGTGACGGTGCGGCCGGTTCCGTGGCACACATCGCAGGTCTGGCTGATAGAGAACATCCCCTGTCCGAGTGCGATCGACCCTGACCCTCCGCAGCGCGGGCAGACGGTCATTGCCGTACCCGGCTCGGCTCCACTACCGGCGCAGGTGCGGCACACGCTGGCGCCGTCCACTGCCACGGTGGTGGTGGTGCCGGAGATGGCTTCGGTAAAGGCAAGATTGACGGTGCTGTATAAGTGCTCACCCTGGACCGGCCCGCTCCCGCGTGGGCCGCGGCCGCCGAACAAATCGCCGAAGCCGCCCGCCCCTCCAAGCAGATCGTTCAGGTCTTCCACCTGGAAGCCACCGCCCGGCCCGGCCGGGCCCGGCCCGAATCCGCCACCGGAGGCGTACAGCTCCCTGGCCTCGTCATACTTGGCCCGCGTTTCCTTGTCGGACAGCACCGAATAGGCGTGGGATACCTCTTTGAACTTGTCCTCGGCGACAATATTGCCCGGGTTGGTGTCCGGATGATATTGCTGGGCCAATTTCCGATAGGCCTTCTTGATGTCACCGGCCGAGGCGGACTTGGGCACGCCGAGGGTGGCGTAGAAGTCCTTCTCGAACCACTCCCTATCCATCGTCGGCCGGGTGGTCCGCCGCCAGGGGGTCCTCACCGACGGCGACGAGAGCCGCCCGAATGACCCTGCCTCGAAGCGTGTACCCGCGGCGCACCTCGCCGAGGACCACGGGATGTTCGGGGCTGCCCGCCATGGTCACCGCTTCGTGGATCTCCGGGTCGAACACTTCACCGATGGTCGGGATCGCCGCCAGGCCTTCCTTGGCGAGGGCATCGAGCAGCTGCTGGCGTGTCCCGTTGACGCCGCCAAGCAAGTTGCTCTCGCTCTCGGTCTCCGGCTCGTGGGCCACGGCCAGGTCGAAGCTGTCGAGCACCGGCAACAACCCGTCGATAACCCGCTGGCTGGCTCGCTCAACGTGCTCCGCCAACTCGCGCTGAGTTCGTTTGCGATAGTTGTCGAAGTCGGCGGCGACCCGCTTCAGATCCTCCAGGTAGGTCTGCGCATCCTGGCTGACGACCGATAGTTCAGCCGCCAGCAGGTCTCGGGCTTCTCCGGGATCTTCCGGCAACGGAAAAGGCAGCTCGGCGGCCGCCTCTTCCACCACCGGAGTGGTCTCGGTAGGCCAGGTCTGGTCGCCCACTATTCGTCCTCGTCGACAATCTCGGCATCGACGACCTCTTCGTCGTCCTCGGGGCTATCACCAGTGGCGGGTTGTGGCTCGGCCGCGGCCGCCTCGTTGATCCGCTGACCGAACACCTGGGAGGCGGCTATCAAGGCGTCTGCCTTCTCAGCCAACTCAACGGCGTCTGCTTCCTCGTTTCCAAGGACGGCTTTGAGCTCGGTGAGCTTCTGGTTGATGTCGTCCTTTTCCTCATCGGAGAGCAACTCCTCATGCTCCTTGAGCAGCTTGTCGGTCTGGTAAGCAACGTTGTCGGCATTGTTGCGAGCCTCGACGGCTTCGTGGCGCGCCTTGTCCTCCTCGGCGTGGGCGTCCGCTTCGCCCATCATCCGGTCGATCTCGTCCTGGGACAGGGCGGTCCCGCCGGTGATGGTCATGGCCTGGCTCTTACCGGTTCCCAGGTCCTTGGCGTTCACCGACACAATGCCGTTGGCGTCGATATCGAATGTGACCTCGATCTGGGGGGTGCCTCTCTGGGCCGACGGTATGCCGGTGAGCTTGAAGCGGCCGAGCGACTTGTTGTACTGGGCCATCTCCCTCTCGCCCTGCAGCACGTTGATCTCCACTTCGGGCTGGTTGTCGGCGTCGGTGGTGAAGATCTGTGATTTACGAGTGGGGATTGTGGTGTTGCGTTCGATCATCTTGGTGCTCACCTCACCCTTGGTCTCAATACCGAGCGTCAGAGGAGTCACATCGAGCAGGAGGATGTCCTTGACGTCACCCTTCAGCACACCGGCTTGCAGGGCAGCTCCGGACGCAACAACCTCATCGGGGTTGACGCCCTTGTGCGGCTCCTTGCCGGTGAGCTCCTGCACTAGTTCCTGGATGGCCGGCATTCGGATGGAACCTCCCACCATGATGATGTGCTCGAGGTCGGCAACCTTCATGCCGGCGTCCTTTATGACCTGGTGGAATGGCGCCTTGGTGCGCTCGACGAGGTCCTCGGTCATCTTCTGAAACTCCGACCGGGTCAGGTTCTTCTGGAGATGGAGTGGACCGGCGTCGGAAGCGGTGATGAATGGCAGGTTGACTTCCGTCGCTTGTGCGCTCGATAGTTCGATCTTGGCCTTCTCGGCAGCTTCCTTCAATCGCTGAAGGGCCATCGGGTCGGCTCCGAGGTCGATGCCGTTCTCGTTCTTGAACTCGGTCACCATCCAGTCGATGATGGCCTGGTCCCAGTCGTCGCCGCCTAACTTGGTGTCTCCTGACGTGGCCTTCACCTCGAACACGCCTTCACCGATCTCGAGGACCGACACGTCGAAGGTGCCACCGCCCAAGTCATAAACGAGGATGGTCTGGTCATGGGCTTCCTTGTCGAGCCCGTACGCGAGCGCGGCCGCGGTCGGTTCGTTGATGATGCGGAGGACTTCGAGCCCGGCGATGGTGCCTGCCTCCTTGGTGGCCTGGCGCTGGGCGTCACCGAAGTAGGCGGGGACGGTGATGACGGCTTCTGTGACCGGCTGGCCGAGAAAGGCCTCGGCGTCGCGCTTGAGCTTCTGGAGGATGCGGGCCGAAATCTCCTGGGCGGTGTAGTCCTTCTGGTCAATCTTGATGCTCCAGTTGCTGCCCATGTGGCGCTTGACGGAGCGGATGGTTCGGTCCGGGTTGGTGATGGCCTGGCGCTTGGCGACTTCGCCGACCAGCACCTCCTCGTTTTTTGAGAACGCCACAACTGATGGGGTGGTACGGTGCCCCTCGGCGTTTGCAATGACGGTGGCCTCACCGCCCTCCATGGTGGCGATGACACTATTGGTTGTTCCTAGGTCGATTCCTACGGCGCGAGACATAACTTGTTCTCCAGATCCTGTTTTGATGTTGGATCATACTATAACATAATCTGAGTGGAATGCCATCAAGTTTCTTGTGGCTCGAACCGCGTCCACTTTTTGGCCTATCCAATGAGTTACTGGTCCAATGAGTTACTGGCGGAAGGCCTCAATCACCGGAGCGAATGCAATGATGGGCCCGGTGCTCGACAGGTTGGGCATATTGATGATGGCAGTGTGCGCTCCGGCCTCGGTGAGATTGCGGAATCGGCCGATGTGATCCTCGGCGGTGCCAGCGTTGACGCGGGCGGCGAAGGCGTCTGCGGTGGCATTCGACGGACGGAGG
>JAUXJL010000159.1 GCA_030624805.1 Acidimicrobiia bacterium | reverse complement strand
TGGTCTGGTCGAGGCCCAGCTTGGTGGTCGTCGTGACAATCACCCGGTGCCCGTTGGCGGCCAGTTGGGCACTGAGCCCAAAAAGCAGCGTCGTCTTGCCGCCCCCTCCTATGAAAGCGACCAGCTCGTGAGGACCGAGCCCGAAAGCCTCGATCAGGTCGACGGTCATGAAGAGGAAGCCAGACGGCTGAGGATGGCCTGGAGCGCTCCCCCGCCGACGGCCAGCGCCTTGTCGGATATTTCGAAACAGGTGGCCACCTCGCCACGAGGGTCGACGTCGGCGATCTTCAATCCGGCCGAAACCTCCCGGCCCTGCGCGATCAGGCCCCGAACCACCCCACCGATGGCGACCTGAATCGGGAGCCGACCGACGTGACCGATGACAGCATTGGCCTCGACCAGGTCTCCAATCCCGGCCGTCCACGCAACCCGGCCGGCGGCGGGCGCGTGCAAGACACGCAAGGCGGACTCGCCCCCGACCGTGCCGGGCACTCCCGTGTCCAAAGCCGCCTGACCCTCCCACAGGACCCGGCCGAGGTGAGGGCCGCGCTGAGTCTCGACAACGGCATGGCAGTCCAGGCCGGCGGTGAAACCGGGGCCAAGCCCGACCACGACCGCCGCGTCTCGGATGGTTGTGCCGAGGTTGCGTTTGGCAAGCCGGGCGTCGACCAGGGCAAACCGCTCGTGGAGAGCATCGGGGATCTCGGGCGAGACGAGCACGGCCACCGCCCCCGACCTGGCCACTTCGAGAGCGACCTGTTCCGACTCGACAAACCGGCCTTCGATGTCTTCGATGGTTACGGCGCCGGCCCCGACCGCGCTGGCGAGCGCGACCGCCCGGCGAATGGCCAGAGGCTCTGCAATCTCGAGCACGACGATAGGAAAGCCGGCATGGTGCAGCCGGTAGGCAACGCCGGTTCCGAGATCACCGCCGCCTCGAATGACTGTGAGGTGATCACCGAACAGCATCAATCAGCGTCGGCGCCGCGTACCCGGATCATCTCAGACAGGATGGAGACGGCGATCTCCTCGAGAGTCTCGGCGTGGATGTCCAGGCCAATCGGCGCGTGAAGGCGATCGAACGAGGCGGCGTCCACACCCAACTCAGCCAGCCGAGAACGGACTTGCTTCCATCGCCGCTCACTACCCATCACACCGATATAGCGGGCCCGCGTCTTGAGCAGCTGGGGAACTGCTTCGATGTCCAGGCCAACATTGCGAGTCACTACGGCTACCGACGTGTCTTCCGTGATCGCCAGGTTCGCCAAGACCTCCCCGAGGGGACCAACCAGTCTCTCCCCGGCGTTCGGCATCTCCTCCTCTGTGAGACGATCGGCTCGGTCGTCGATGACGACGGTGCGGTATCCGAGCCAATCGGCCAGATCTACGAGCGCCCGGCCAACGTGACCGCCACCAACCACTACGACTGTATGAGCCGGCATATAGGGCTCCACATAGATACGAACTTCGCCACCGCACACCCCGGGGTCGCCGCGGGCGGGCTCTACCAACGCATAGTCCAGCAGCTCGGGACGCCGTGTGCTGAACGTGGCCTGAGCTCCGGCGATGACCCTGGACTCCATTTCTCCGCCACCGACGGTGCCGACCGAAGCCCCATCCTCGAATATGAGCATCTTGGTCCCGGCATGTCGGGGAACCGATCGACGAGTGGCTACCACCGTTGCCAGCACCACCGGCCGACCCGACTCAATGGCAGCATGCAACTCGCGAAGCACCCGGCGGTCTTGGCTGTCGGGCATGTGTCCTCTAGCCCGCCGACAGCGCCCGCCACACCCGCTCGGGCGTAAACGGAATCTGGTTTATCCACGCCCCGGTCGCGTTCCCAATCGCGTTGCGGATGGCCGGAGCTACGCCGTCTTTAGGGATCTCGGCGATCGCTTTGGCGCCGAACGGCCCGCTCTTCTCCATGGTCTGGACCAGGTAGGCCTCGATACGCGGCATTTCATCTGCCCGGTAGATCTTGTATGGACCGAACCGGGGGTTCACCATTCGCCCGGATTCGTCATAGGCCATCTCCTCGCAATGGCCGTATCCAAGCGCCTGGATCATGCCGCCTTCAACCTGCCCTGCTGAAGTGATGGGGTTGATCGGCACTCCGCAATCGACTGCCATGACGAGTGCCTTGACGGTCACCTGGCCGGTTTCTACGTCAACCTCCACTTCGGCGTACTGGGCGGCGTAGGGCGGAGGTGATTCCGGTGAGACGTATGAGGCGGTCGCCATGATTTGATGCTGCTGGTCTTGATGAAGCGAATGGAGGGCCACCTCGTCCAGACCTACCGATCGCCCGTCGGCTGCGAAGGCCCGTCGGTCGGTCAGATCGACCTCGCCCGGGGAATCGAGGTCGAGCATGAGTGCAACCCGTTCGGTGATCTGGCGCCGGACCTCCTCGGCAGCTCGCTTGACGGCCATACCGGACACATAGGTAGTGCTCGAGGCGTATGCGCCGACATCGAAAGGAGTCATGTCGGTGTCTGCCGCGTAGACAACGATGTCACTCAACGGGACACCGAGCACTTCGGCCGCTATCTGTCCGAGGACGGTGTCTGCCCCCGTCCCGAGATCGGTTGCGCCGAAGAGCACATTAAACGAGCCGTCGTCGTTGATTTTGATGCTGGCGGCTCCCATGTCGAGGCCGGGAATGCCGGTGCCGTGCATGCACATGGCGAAACCGATGCCGCGGCGGATATGGGGCCGATCGGGAGGCGAGATCCAGGCCGGATCCTTGAGCCGATGCCAGCCGATCGCTCGCTCCCCCTGGGCGACACATTCCTCGAGGCCGCTGGAGGTGACAACGGGAACAACGTCGATGTCGGCAGCACCCTCACCGAGCGCGGTGGCGATGTCTAGCGGGTCACCCACTTTGGTCCAATTGAGCCGCCGGAACTCCATAGCGTCCATTCCCAGCTCGATGGCGATGTCCTCCATATGTGCCTCGAGCGCGAACAAAGCCTGGGGTGCCCCGTAGCCGCGGTAGGCACCGGGAACCGGAATGTTCGTGTAGGCAACGTCGCAGTCGAATCGCTTGTTCGGGCAGTTATAGGAGCTCAAACCCCGCAGCCCACTCACTTGCTGCACTGTGAGGGCATGCGTGCCGTAGGCCCCGCTGTTCCCGATAAGGCGCATCGATTGGCTGACGAGCACACCGTCGTCGTTGACCCCGGTCTTGTACGTGATGGTCTGAGGGTGCCGGGTCCGGCTCGACATGAACTCTTCCTGTCGGTTGAGCTCGAGACGAACCGGATGCCCGGTCGCCAGCGTCAGGTGGCCGACGATGTCCTCAATGAGCATCTCTTGTTTGGCTCCAAAACCGCCGCCAATCCGGGGCTTGATGATCCGTATGTCCTTGACGGATAGTCCGAGGAGTGGAGCCACCATCCGCCGGACGTGGAACGGGACCTGGGTGGAGGTGCGAATGACGAGGCGCTCGTCACTGTCGAGATAGGAGATGGAGATGTGGGGCTCAATCGGGCACTGCTGCACTTGGTGAACCCGATAGGTCTGCTCGAACACTTGGTCGGCTCGGGCGAACCCTTCCTCCACGTCGCCGACCATGGCATCCATGTGGTGGACGATGTTGCGGGCGGCATCGTGGGCGCCCTCCATGTCGTCTTCGTCATGAATCACCGGCGCGTCGCCGGTGATCGCTTCGAGCTCATCGAATACGGCTGGCAAGACTTCATAGGTCACGTCGATGAGGGAAACGGCCTCTTCGGCGATCTCGAGGCTGTCGGCGGCCACGGCCGCCACCCGGTCCCCTACATGCCTGACCTTGTTGTCGAAGCTCACCTGGTCATGCGGGAGGGGGTTTGGATAGCTCTGACCCCCAGAGGCATATCGCACCCGTTCTACGTTCTCATGATGGAGCACCGCGTGCACGCCCGGGAGAGCTCGCGCTCGGGAGTCGTCGATGGAGACGATGCGAGCGTGGGCATGCGGGCTGTACAGCATTTTGGCGTAGAGCATCCCGCGTATCTCGAAGTCGTCCGTGAACGCAGGACGGCCCTTGGCCAGCTTGATGGCGTCAACTTTGCGTTCTCCTCTTCCGACCACGCTGGTTTCGGGAACCTCGGGACTGGCGATGACCCTCGGGGCCGAGGCGGGACCTGGGCCGAGCGGGCGCGTGAGATCAGCCGGGCCGTCGGCCTCGGGACCGGTGAGGGCGGGTATCAACCAGGCGTCAACCGGCTCGACGTCTTCGCCGCGCAGCACCGCGGCTGCCCGCAGGATCGCCTCCACCGGCCGCAGATACCCGGTTTCTCGGTCGAGGACGCCGGTGAGCGCGTCCCGCACCTGCCCCTCGGTTGGGTTGGGGTTTTCTTCGATCAAAGCTTTGGCCGCCAGGATCATGGCGGGTGTCGAGTATCCCGACTGAATGGCTCCGGTCACAATGAACGCTTCCTGGATCGGATCGAGGCCACGTCCGGGTGAAAGACCCTCAACAGTTTCGACGGCATGGCCGCCGGCCTGGGCCGCCAGCAGCACCTCCGCTGACACGAGTGCTCCGTCGACGAGGACGGCGGCGGCACCGGTCTCGCCCGTCTCCGAACCAAAGCGCACGCTGTAATACCCCTCCCGGCGCAAGACCGTCTTGAGGGATTCGTGCGGCTCGCAGGCGAAGGTCCGTTCAACACCGTTAACCGTTAGCGTGGTCTTCATGCGCTCTCCCCCAGGCGGCCGAGCACGCGGCCGGAGAGAACCCTTGCCAGTTCCTTTCGGTACTCGCCGGAACCGCGGAAGTCGGCCGGGGGCGCGAGCTCAGCCACCTTGCTCGGCTCGGCCAGCACGGGCGTGGAAGACACGCCGGTCAGGGCCAGCCGTACTTCGCCGTCTTCCCCGCGACGGGCAACCGCCATCACTATGGGACGGTCGGCGGGAGTTCGGCCGGTCCGTTCGGCGGTGGCATCACCTCCCACTGCCACCGAAACCGAAGTGATGATCCCGAGATGAAGACGGCTCTGGTCGGCAAGAAGCTCAGCTAAAGGAATCGACTCAGAACCCATTGAGTGCGCCACTGTCACGCCGGCGTCGAAGACCAGCAGCCCGGCCAGCAGCTCGCTTTCGGGGTCGGCGGCGGCCACGGTGCCTCCGACTGTTGCTGCCCGGCGCAGTGTGCTGGGCGCCTCACGACCGGCGAGTTCCCTCAGTAGACCAGGCACGGATTCACTCTCCATCAGGTCTTGGAGACGAACCATGGCGCCCAGCTCCAACCGGTCTCCATCGGCACGCACTTCATCGAGGCCCAGTGCCTGGAGGTCCACCACGTCCACGGGCTCGGTGTTCGGCCGGGCATTGACGACCGTGCCACCGGCGATTGGCCTGGCACCGGATTCGGCCAGAAGAGCGAGGGCATCCTCGAGATTGGCGGGGCGGTGGTATTCGCGAATCATTGTCATGGTCGATGGCCTGCCTTCACAAAACTGGTGCCGGAAGCCTACCGATGCCATCCGATCCACACCGGTCAGGTTCTGCTCAACCGGAACGCGAAAATCCCGCTACTTGGGGCACCAGGCGATTACCGTGGCCGTC
>JAUXJL010000245.1 GCA_030624805.1 Acidimicrobiia bacterium | reverse complement strand
TGTCTCTTCGAGCTTGCTGATTCGCTCGTCGGCTTCAGAGAGGTAGCTGTCCACTGCTTCTTTGGTCTTGGCGTCCGACTTCTTGGCCTTGTCTGAGGCCACGTCGCTCGTTTTCTCTGCCACGGCTTCCTGGGCGGCCTCAGCCTGATCGGCGCCCGTCTTCTTCGATTCGGTGGCTTGGCCGACGACGGCTTTCTTGGCGGTAGCACCCTTCTCACGGACCGGCTCCTTGGCCGCCTCTGCATCATCGACGGCCTTTTCGGCGACCGTTACCTCGGCCCCATCGGTCTTCATCGTCACGACCTCTTTGGTTTGGCTGGCCTTCTCCCCGGCCGCCTCCTTGGCTGCGGCTACCTTGGCCGTACCGGCTTTCTTGCCGGCATCGTCCTTGGCTGCGGCTACCTTGGCCGTATCGGCTTTCTTGCCGGCATCGTCCTTGGCTGCGGCTTCCTTGGGGGTACGGGGTTGTTTGGGCGATCCGGCGGCTACGGCGGCCTTGTCGGAGGATGGGGGGGCGGTTCTCGTACCCGTCGCAGGCGCCGCCTTGGGGAGTGATGCCAAAATGGCACTCGCCTTTTTGTCCAGGATCGACATCTGGGACTCGGCTGCTCTGGCGCGCGCTTCGAGCTGGCGGACGTGGTCGGGATTGGCTGGAGACAGGCCGGACCCATTTCCGGGACGGCGGTAGAACACCAGCCATCCAAGGAGGAATCCGATGATGCTGGCTATCGTCAGAAAGATAAGAATCTCACCTATGGCGTATTCGGTTCCGCGCATGTTTGCTCCTAACTCGGGGGCCCGATGACGAATTCGAGTCGACGGTTCTGTCGTCTCCCCTCCGCCGTGCCGTTATCTGCGATGGGTCGGGTCTCGCCGTATCCGACTGCGAAAAGCCGCTCTGGTTGAACCCCGAGGCCGACCAAATAGTCGATTCCCGCCTGGGCGCGGGCATCGCTGAGGGCGAGATTGAAGGCGTCGCTACCGACCGAGTCTGTATGGCCCTCTATGGTCAGAAGGATGCTCGGATTGCGGAGGACGATGCCGGCCGCGGTGTCGTGCAGAGTCCGCAACTCGTCGGTGAGCTCAGCGCTGGCAAACTCGAATGTGGCACCGCCCCGAACGTTGCCGCTTATGACGTCGTTTTCGATCAGAAGATCCCACTCCGAGATGGGCCTGAACTGGGCGAATGTGAGCGGGATGCGGTAGATCGAGAACGAGTCGTCTATGTCGACTCCAATTGTCATCTCGTTTATCACTTTGTCGGCTCCGTACGTCTCTACCGCAGCATCTGTGATGAGGTCGATAGCGGCCTGATCCGGCATCACACCACCCAGGGTTAGGAGCCCGTCGGCGGTGGCTCGCGCCTCATAGATCGGGGGCGTCTTGTTCGTGACCTCGATGCTGCTCTTGAGGGTGACACCACTGCCCAAAGCCGCCCCCAACGCCGCTTCCAGTTGAGCCTTTTTCTCGGCGCTTCCCGCCAGGCCGGCCAGGGTTGCCTTATCCCCGACTACGTCGAGTTGGGCTTCCCCGACGATTGGGAGGAAAGCCATCAGGTTGGGGGCGTTCGGGACCCATCCGGCCGCTGAGACGGTGTCGTCTACCTGCAGGTCGTTGGTGACAAACGGCCCGTAGATGAGATCTGCAATGCCGGCCACCTGGACGGCTATCTCGGCACTTGGCACGGTTCCGGAGAGTGTGAGCGCTCCACGACTGAGCGATGCGGTCAAGGTTGACGGCTGGGCCGGGTCGTCGGATAGAGTTGGAGGGCTGGTGGTAGATGCTCCGACGGTCGTCGTGGTGGCGGACGGGGATGTGGTGGTGGTTGTGGCGTCGGCTGCGGCATTCTGCCACTCGGCCCGGCGCACGCCGGTCACGCTCAGCACTACCTCGATGGCTCTTGCCTGCTCATTTGGGTCGAGCGCTCCCGACAAGGCCGCATCACGTCCGTTGAACTCGACCGTTGCGGCAATCCCAGATTGCTGGAGAGCGGCACTGGCATCGGCTGTGAGGTCGTCCTCCTGATCGGGGATGGCCAACACAATGGCAAGAACGGCCACTACAACCCAGCTGAGGACGAGCAGCCAGACAAATCGTTTTCGGTTGGACATGGCGTCACGAACTCTCGAGAAGCTGACCAAAAAAGTGTATTCGGTTTGGCCCCCTTCTGCACCGCAGGTTGTCAGTGAACCGAGACCCGGCCCTTTAGTTGGGTGATGCCGAGTGTCACGAAGAAGAAGACAACCGCCAGGCCCGACATCGTGGCACCGGCGGAAATGTCGAAGTGAAAGCTCAGCAAGAGCCCGCTCACCACCGCCAACATCCCGATAGCTGCCGACGCCATGATCATGACCGGAACGCGTCTGGCTACAAGTGAGGCAGTGGCGGGGGGAGCGACGAGTAGACCGAAGACAAGCATGGTACCGACGGTGCGAAAGGAAGTGACCACCGCCAGGGTGATCAGGCCCATCATCACCACATTGGAAAGCCGGGGGTTCATGCCAAGCACCTCAGCTTTTTGCTCATTGAATGACAGGGCCATGAGCGGCCGAGCGAACACGGTGACGCCGACGACGGCAAAGACGGCCGCCCCGGCCTGGACGATGACATCGCCCATCGAGGTGCCGAGCACGTCGCCGAACAGGATCGCCACCAGGTCGACGGCGAACGACCCCGAGCGGGAGATGATGATGACGCCAAGCGCCAGCATGCCGACGAATAGCAATCCAATGGAGGTGTCTTCAGTCAGGCGGGTGGTGCGATGAATAACCGAAATGGCAACAATCATCACACCGGCGGCCGCGGCCGCGCCGACCAGGAGGTTGATGTCGAGCAAGAAGGCAATGGCGATGCCCGGCAGAACGCCATGAGCGAGGGCGTCGCCCATGAAGGAAAGGCCCCGGATGATGACCCAGCTCCCGACTACAGAGGTGGTGATTACCGCGAAGATCCCGGCCAGGAGGGCCCGTATCATGAACTGGTTGGTGAAGGGATCGGTTAGCCAGTCCATTAGCTCAGGGCCTCTGCGATCCGGGCGGCATTGAGCGCCAGCATATCCATGTAGGTTTGCGCTCCAGAGCCCTCCGGGCCGAGCGAACCTGTGTACAGCTCGACCACAGAGACGGGTCGGTCGGCCTCGTCGGCTAGTGCCGTGGCCAGCCGGGCCGGGCTGGTGCTCTCAGCGAAAATGGCCGAGACTTCAAACTGTTCAACCACGTCGACGAGGTTGGCGAGATCGCGGGCGCTTGGTTCGTTCAAGGTGGAACCGCTCGGAATGATGGTGCCAACGATCTCGAGGTCGTACCTGGTGGCGAAGTAACCGAGAGCGTCGTGGTTGGTCACAAGATGACGGTTCTGGATGGGAGCAAGCTGATCCGAGATTTGGGCGTGCAGCAACTCGAGGTTCCCGACGTACTCACTGAGGTTCGAGTTGATCTCATCGGCACCAGAAGGTACCAGTGCACTGAGCTCGCCGGCAATGATTTCGGCGATGCGCTGCCCCCGTATTGGATCGAGCCACACGTGGGGGTCGACAGTGCCGGGCGCGTCGCGGAACGGGATGGGATCGACCAGAGGGCCCACCTCGAGCACCCGGCCGCCATCGTCCACGACAGTTTCGAGTAGGTCAACGAGTGTCGCCTCCAGACCTAGGCCGTTGGCTATAACGAGGTCGGCTTCGCGTAATGCCGCGGCCTGACGCACCGACGGTTGAAACGAATGCGGGTCCGCTGCCACCGGTATCAGCACTTCGATGGTTCCCTGGGCGCCGAGGACGTTCTCGGCAATATCACCGAGCGCCGGGGTGGTTGCTATGACGTTGATGCCGGTGGACTCGGACGGTGAGCTACCACACCCCGCTAGGCCCATGCCA
>JAUXJL010000142.1 GCA_030624805.1 Acidimicrobiia bacterium | reverse complement strand
CTCGGTCTGGACGGCTGACGCTGCCCTCATAGCGACAGGTGGCGACACACGCCCGGTAGCTAGCCCGGCACATCCCATGGCTCCACCAAAAACCTCAGGTACTCACTGGCTTTTCTGAGTGCGGGTGGAGGGACTCGAACCCCCAATGGGAAAAACCCACCAGATCCTAAATCTGGCGCCTATACCAGTTCGGCTACACCCGCCTGGAGGGTTCCCGTTTACATCGTCTTCGAGTTGGTAAGGAACCCGGAGGGTTCATCGAGTTTGGCCTAGCCAAGCTCGCAAGCAACCCTAAGGGTTGCCGTGGGTCGCGTGGGATTTGAACCCACAGCCTACGGATTAAGAATCCGGTGCTCTACCAGGTTGAGCTAGCGACCCCGCAGAGAGATTAGTCCGCGCAGAGGTTGTGATCACGGCCAACGGGCGGCCAACACGTCTATCCAGGTCAGCGCCCTGTAGAAGGCGTCGGTGCTTCGGCGAAGTCGCACCCGACACACGCCGTACGGGAGGTGGTTCTTGCGATGGCCCGTCCCGTCGGGCTTGATGAATGACTTGTTGAAGTCGGCCGGCCCGAGTCGAAGTTCTTTCTGCCAGAACAGGCGGGCGGCGGGTTCATTGTTGTTTGCGTGGAGGTTCAGTGCCAGTGCAAACTCTGGATCCGGATCGAGGTACCGGGTGGTCCAGGCGATGAAGAGGCGGTGAGCTCGCGGATCCGCATTGGCTAGCTCGAGACTTCGGTTGGTCTTGGAGCCCTCACCCCAGTACAGCGCTGTTCCCGCAGTCCAGAAGGGATCTTCGAGGTGGTCCAGGGCGAAGGCTCTTGCCTCCCTGCGGATCCTCTCTACCTGCAGTCGACGCTTTCTCTGGGTATCACGCGGCACTCCGAGTTGTGAACCGGGTCGCTCAGTGTTTGCTGCGACCTGCGCCGCAGTCAGCCGGATCTCTCGACACCAACCCGCAAGTGTCCCTTTCGGCACCGGAATGAGCTCTCGTATTTCCCCGTAGCTCAACCCGTGTAGGCGAAGGGCGCGACCTACCTCCGCCCGGTCCCATTGTCCGAGCAGCTCAAACCTGGACACGCGTTTCTCGAGCGCAATCGGGATGTCCACTCTCCCAAGATACGGACTGGCTGTGACACGATCCTGGTTTAATCGGCTGGCTGCGTGTTCAGCCAGGCCGACTGGATCAACAGGGTTGTACGGGAGTCGATGTTTTCTTTCTCCCACTCGCGCTTCAGTGCCTCAGGGTCGACAACGCTGGTGTCGACACCGTCGCCCTGCCAGTTCCGGGCGAACGTGCGGCCGGCTTCCCCACGGAATGCCGCTGAAAAAACGGCCTTGTCGGGTCGGGCGAGCAGGGCGTCGGGGAGTTCGCTCCCGAACAGCCCCCGCATCATGTCCGTCCGATTTCCAATGCCGCGCGATCCGGCTGTGGCGCGCATCGCGGCGAGGACGGAGGGGTCTGCCAAGGGCTGCACCACGAGTGCATCAACGGCCGCTCCGAGGGCCGCCATGCTGAGATGGGATAGGCCAACCGACCGGCGGCCTGCGTACCAGTCAATCCACCGGTTCCACCGGCGTGGAGCGCTTGCCCTGGCGGCCGTTAGGCCGCGGATGAACTCCTCCTCGGCTTCGGGACGCAGCCACGGCGCGGGGTCCACTCCCCGGCGGAAGACCCGCTGGCGGACTACCTCGGGGGCAAACGCCAGCCCTACCCGGAGACCGTCGCGCAACTCCGGCCACCGGCGCCCGGCCAGCACCTGGTTGGCTTGAACCCACCGGCCCCCGCCAAAGACCGAGTCCCCAAACATGCCGGTCATGAGCGAACCACCCGTCGCCCGGCGGATCACTGCCTCATGTACATAACAGTTGAGCGGCCAAATGACGCCGTGCTTCTTCAAAACGCTCCTGGCGATCGGCCCGAGCCGATCCAGCTCCGTGGTTATGTCTTTGTGTTCCCACTCCTCGAGGTCGAGGTGTCGGATCACCATCTCCTGCCAGGACGATTCTTCCGCCGCCTCGATACCGACGAAGTTGATCGTGACCGGAATTGGGAGCGGGAGGCCCTGGCGGCGGGCAACCTTGGCGGCCACTGCCAGCACCAGCGACGAGTCTCTCCCACCAGAAAACGTCACAACACACGGCGGTCGCATCACCGCCGGAAGCACGGCGGCTTCCAAGGCAGCCAGGGGAGTCATTCCGGCCGGGACGAGTGGGAGGGGCGCCGCATTCGGGTTGTGGCCCCTGACGGTAGCCGTCGCAATCTCGAGGGCAGTGAGGTCGATCGCTGTCACAGGTTCACCGTTTCTGTCGTTCGAGGTTTGTCCAGCAGCCTGTTTCAGCGTAGGCGAGGAGCCGGGATCCGTCACCGGCCCGGGTGTGGCTTCGACAGAAGCGGCTTACACTGACAGCGGGTCGCGAATGCGGGAACCCTCGGGTAGCGGTTCTGGCAATCGGTTTTCGGTGGCTCGAAACCTCGAAAGGAATGTTGTGGGCGGTCGCATGGGCAGGACATGGCGGGGCATCCGGGCCTTGTCGCGGGCGGAGTGGGTTGCTCTTGTGCAGTCGGTGATCGCGATCCCTATCGTCATTCTTTCGCT
Source organism: Acidimicrobiia bacterium (assembly GCA_030624805.1). Lineage (GTDB taxonomy): Bacteria > Actinomycetota > Acidimicrobiia > Spongiisociales > SHLN01 > SHLN01. The sequence continues at coordinate 3,386 of JAUXJL010000142.1, read as the reverse complement.
CAAGTGGTTTGGGCTGGCGCGAACCCAGCGCAGGTTGGCGAGCTTGAGCGAGCCGCGGGGTCGCACGATTACCGATCCGGCCCTGGCCAGGCCATATGCCAGGATCGTCACAATCGCAGGGAGCCACGGGATAGTGCGACCTAATTGTCTCCAGCGGTCCCTCGTGCTCTGGACTCTGCTCCGCCGCCGAGCCATGGACCCGGAGCTCCGGATCGGCGTAGCGCCTCCATCGGGCGACGAGGGGCCCCGTTTTCATGCTTGGATCGAACTTTCTGGAGAAGTCATGAACGATCGACCCGGCGTGGCTGAGGAATTCCAGCCGTTCGAATCGGCGGTGGAGGCGGCTCCGTCCGCCTTCGACCGATGAGCCTTCCCGGAGCGTACGGAATACGGTATGACGGGGCCGTCGGGGACTTGCTGATTGAGGCGCCGCCCCACTGGCCGGAAATGCGCCTGACCCAGGAGGTCGGCGAGGTGGAACGGGGTGAAGAGGCATTCGCCGAGGACCACGCTGAGCTGACGCTGGTGGACGGGTGGGCGACCCTTCGCCGCCAACCGGCCACGGCTACTTTCACGTTTCGGAGAGTAATGAGCGAAAGTGAGCTCGCCCATCCCTACCTGACTCGCGTCGCCGCCGCTCACACGTACTGGCTGCGACGCGAGTCTTTCCATGCCGGAGCATTTGTTGCCAATGGGAAGGCCTGGGCCGTCGCCGCCGAGCGCGACGGAGGCAAAAGCTCGACCCTGGCCGGGCTGTCGCGCCTCGGGCTGCCAATTGTGGTTGACGACCTGGTGGTAACTGAATCCGGCAGGACCTTCGCAGGGCCCCGCAGCATTGATCTACGAGAGGGCGCTGCGACCTACCTGCGGCTCGGTGAACCGATGGGAATCCATGGGGGCCGGGCCCGCTTTCGCCACGTCCTTGACGACATACAGCCGGAAGTCGAGCTGGGAGGCTGGATCTTTCTGAGCTGGGGTGATGAGGTGGAGGTCGTGCCCCTGTCGCCCTTCGATCGTTTGCAGCGCCTCATGGATCACCGGATGGTGAAGGGGCCGGCCCAATTGGAGCCATCCGGCGTCCTGAGCTTGGCAGCTCTCCCGGGCTTCGAGTTCCGGCGTCCCAAGTCGTTTGATCGGTTCGATGACGCAATCGAGGCCATCGTAGAGATCGCCTCGTAGCATCCTCAACCCGGGTCGAGGAGGTCGTTTTCCCGGAGTGAGGTTAGGTAGGCGTCGACATCGGCCAGGGCACGGTCGTTCTCAATGCCGAACTCCTCGACCAAAACCGAGGCCAGGTCCTGGCGGGTGGCCCCGTCGTTGAGAGCCTTCCACAGAAGCGTCCCTGCTGGATTGGTGCCGAGGTAGCGCGACATGTCCGGATGCATAGCGATGATCTGACCTTCGACGTCCATCCAGTAAGACCCGCTCTCTCGCAACTTGAACACAGCTTCTGGTTCGTTATCCACTGTTACCTCCTGCGGTCACCGTACTCGATTCCGGGGTGATGCCTCTCGTGTGCCACCCACGCCAGCTGGCAGGGTTCTCGATGATGTGGCGTTCGAGCCGCTCGATGTACTCCTCGAGGGCCAGGCCGATGACTCGATGGCGAGCCATCGACGAATCAATCTCGATCGGCTCTTCGATCACAACCCGATATCGCTGAGGGCCTAGCCACACGGTGTGGACGGTCAGCAGCGCGCAGCCGCTCCGTCTTGCCAGCGAGGGCGCGCCGCTTGCGAAGTTCCGTGTCCTTCCCAGGAAGGACATCTCAACGTCGCGTTTCCCGGCGCCGGTGTCTCCGAAAATAGACACGACCTCATTCTCCTCGAGCCGTGCCAGCAGCACCCGGAGGTATTCGAGGCCTGCGTCCTGCACAAGAACCCGTTCCTTGAGGAAGCGGTTCTCGGCCATGTTGTGGAGCTGCGGCAGCCGGCGCCCCAAGCGGCCGTGCCACCGGGCCCATCCGTGTCGGGGCGAGCTGAGGTGAACGAGGGGATAACCGCTCTCGGCCAGTGCGACCTTGGTCACAGGAGAACTCGTGAATGACATACGCCACAGGATGGCGCCGTGGCCATCGGCCAGAGCAGCTTCGAGATGCTCGATCCCTTCAAGCTCGATGTCGGGTTTCCAGCCGCGACGGTGCATTCCCCGGATTCGTCCCAGGTCCTCTTCCAGGCGCATCGCGATATTGGCTCGCGCCAGCCTGTCGAAGTCAGCTTCCACTCCGAACGGGACGAGCCGATCCCGCATTCGGCCGGCGAGAACCCGGATCATGCGAGGGTGAGTTTCCAGGTAGGTCCAGGTGATGCTCCGGCTGAGCCGGCCATCAAACCGAGCCGGCCACACTGACGTAAACGCATAACCAGTCCCGACCACAACGAAAGCGCGCAGCAGGATCAACTTCGGACGGAGCGGTCGCAGCATGCGTCGGAGCCTCCGCAGGCGGAGAGGCCGGTCGCGTTGAGTTGAGCGTGCCGAAATGACCATGGACTACCCAGGCTGGACAATGGATCAGCGTACAAGCCTCCGAGGTCCCCGTCAGGCGTGTTGACCTGGCCGGCGATTAGCGCTGAGGGTGGTGTGCGATTATGCTCGGAGTGCTGGCTACCTGGAGGTGTGTATGGAGTATGAGGCACCAAAGATGGAGATCATCGGCCAGGTAATCGATCTGACGCTCGTACCCGGCTCCATAACATAAGACTGAGTCCATCCCACGTACCAGAGAGCCCTTGGCTACCGGCCGGGGGCTTATTGTTTCCCTCAAGCTCCAGCCCGGCCAAAGTGCAGTACGTTGATAGGAGCTTCGCGGCCGAGCGACTGATAGCCAGCCGTGCGCCCGGCACCATCGTGATCGTTCCTGAGATTCCCGAAGGCCCGACCGGCAAGCTGAAGCGGGTTGGATTAGCCGAACAGCTTGGGCTGGGAGCATCCGGCGATCAGCCCCCAACTACCTCGGAGGGTTGAGTCGGCTTCCAAGTTCCGACCGGCCACTATTCCAGGCTGGGGGGCATGTTGACCGGCGCCGGCCCATTCTCTGGTTCGAGGTACAGGTCGAGCCCGACTTGGCCAACAATGATGATGGCCACCAGCAGTGCGAACCAGTTGGCTGGCAGGCCAAACCCCACCACGCCGAGGATCAGCACGATTCCGGCGCCACCGACCCGGATGCGGGCCTTGGTCTCATCCCGTCGCTCGGGACCCGCCTCGGTGGCAATGTGAATCACTGCCATCGCGATGAGTGCGCCGGAGACACCGAGGGTGACAACCATTCGTTGGGCTTGGTGAAACTCTTGGGTGACGATGAACTCGAGGCCGATTCCCGACGCCGTCAACGCAAAGGCGAGCGGCATATGACTGTAGATCCACGCCGTTGGCTTCCAAGCCGT
>JAUXJL010000289.1 GCA_030624805.1 Acidimicrobiia bacterium | reverse complement strand
TGGAGTTACGAAGTAACTCGTAAGAACCACGAAGGTCCCGGCCGGCCATGGAGTTACGAAATAACTCCCAAGCGCCAAGAGATCCCCGCCCGGCCACGGAGTTACGAAGTAACTCCTAAGCCGGACGAAGTCCGGCCGATCAGCCCGAGGAAGCCTCGCCGCCGCCGCCGCCGCCATTGTTGCGGCGGGACCGACGGCCTAAGCGCCCTGATGAAACGCCACTCGTGGTGCGTCCTGCGGACTCGCCTCCGAGACCGAGAATGTCCTTCATCGAGCCTTCCGATGCTGTCATCTCGGCCCGGAGCGGTGCTTTGGTGTAGATGTAGCCGATGGCTGGGGTCTCGATGAAGTGCAGGCGATCCGCCACCTCCTCGAGCTCACTCACCCGGCTGTTGTGGGCGACGATGGCGACTACTGCGTCCACGTACCGCACCAGTGTGCTCGCATAGGCCACCTGGAGAAGTGGTGGCCCATCGATAATCACCAGATCGAACTGTTCTTTGACTTCGCTGAAGAACCTTTGGGTCTCTTCCGTACGAAAGAAGTTAGCTGCCTCGACGGGCTGACGACCTCGCCACAAAAGGTAAAGCGAACGGTCGTCGGTAACTACCACCTGCCGAACGGCCTCGTCGAGGGGCACGACCCCCGCCACCACTTCCGTGATGCCGGCGGCGGGCTGTTCCTCGCCCAGGAACAGGCTCGTGAGCTCCTGGTTGCCGAAGTCGGCGTCGATAACCAGCACCCGCAGACCCTCGCGAGCGGCCGCGATGGCGGTGTTAGCCGCCGTCGTCGTCTTGCCGCTCGCCAAAGTGGCGGACACCATCATGAGCGACTTGGCGCCGGCCGCCGAGGCGCGAATATCCACTGCCGCGGCCGCGAACCGGAACGCTTCGGCCGAGGCCGAGGTGGGCGCCTGGGTGACCGGTAGCGGAGACTTGATGCCTTCGAGCGTGAAGTCGGGTACCTCGGCCAGGAGGGGGGCATTCAAAACGAGTTCTGGCAACGTCCGACTCCCGAACGCCCGCCGGCGAGAAGCCAAGAAATAGGTGAGAGCTGCCGCCACGGCCAGACCGAGCACGATAGCGGCCGCGAGTATCCGGGTCGGGCCCGAACCGGTTGTGGTTTTTGGCGTCGGGGCCAGCGACAAGTTTGTGACGCCGGTGCCGGTCAGCTCGAGGTCAATCAGGATCGAATTGGCCCGACCCGACAGTGCCGCCAGCTCATTGATGCCCGCCTGCTGCTCGGCGATGAGCGCCTGGAGCTCGGCATCACCCGCTTCAATCGTGTCGATCACGGCGGTGGTTTGGAAGTCCTGCAGAAGGTCGTCGAGCTGAGTGCGCACCTCGGTGGCTGCATCGCTCGTCGGATCGAGACCATCGAGTAGAAGCTGAAGGGTGAGAAACGACCTCAGGTCATCCTCGAACTCGAGGGCCAACCCGAGGCGAACCTCGTCTTCGACCAATATACGATCGATAGCGCCCTGAATATCGTCGAGGCTCTCGCGCAACTCGACCTCGCGCCTGTCGATCTGCTCCACCGCTTTGAAGGCGGTGTCTTCCAGCTGCTCGAAGCGAACGTCTTGATAGGCCTCCACGATGGCGTTGGCTCCGATTCGCGCCACCTTGGGAGTGTCGGCCGTGAATGACACTTCGATTTGATTGCTATCCCGACTCGACGAGATGCTGTTGCGCCCGAGGAAGCCGTCTTGGGAGATCGTCACACCCTGAATGTCGGCCAGGTCGAGCCACTCGGGCCACTCATCGCCAAGGACCGCTGGCCCCGAGGAGGCCCACAGACCGATGAGGCCTTCGGCCTGGATCGCCACCCGGGGCGACTTGAGGATCTCGACCTGATCCGCCACGTACCGTTGCGGGTTGCCGGCGGACGATGGCAGATCACCGCGGTTCAACAATTGCGAGGAGCGCGGGTCCTCCACGACCATTTCGGCCGTGGCCTGGAACGCGGCCGGGACGGCTGCCTGAAAGGCGAGCCCGAGGGCGATGAACCCGGCAACGATGAGAGCAACCAGCCATCGATAACGCCACATGGACGCAACGATGCTCGGTTGTTCCAGGGCGGCTATCTCGTCAAATTCTCTCGGGCGAAGCGTGTCCATCGATCATCCTTTTGGTGGCTGTGGGGTCAGTGTGTGACGGGGTCCCCCGGCAATTCAGTGTAAACCAACTCTCGGAGACCGAATTCGGCTAGTGGCCGGTTCGATCTCCCAGGGCGGCGGGAATAGTTCTCGCCAGGATACGAACATCGGTCACTAATGAGACTGAGTTGACATATTCGAGATCGATGTGTGTGGCTTCGTGCATCGGCACCTCACCCCGGGCCGATACCTGCCACAGTCCCGTGACGCCCGGCTTCACTTGATGCCGGGCATGCTGCCATGGCTCATAGCGCTCGACGATCTGAATGATCTCAGGGCGAGGACCCACCAGGCTCATTTGGCCAAGAACAACGTTGACCAGCTGAGGGAGTTCGTCGAGGCTCCACTTCCTGATGAAACGGCCGACAGGTGTGAGCCGTGGATCCTTTTCGGACTTGTGGTTGACCCTGCGGTCAGATCCGACAAAATCTCGTGGCCCGATTCCTCTGCGATCCGGCTCCATGGATCGGAATTTCAAGACCCTGAAAACCTTCCCGTCAATACCGACCCGCTCCTGGCGCAGAAAGATCGGCAGACCGAGATCGATGAATACAACGATCGCGACGGGAATGGCTATCGGAAGTGTGAGTACCAGCAGGACCAGGCTGGCGACTCGATCGATAATGGCTTTGCCGAACCGCTCGTACGGTCCCCGTGTGTGGACCGCGGTCGCCTCGCCAATGGCAGCCGTCACCTGCGACTGGTGTGCGATCGTCTCCTCTGCCTGCGTCATCTGGATTCTCCGCCCTTGTACCGCGTTAGCCACGTTACTACCCTAGTCCCCACTCTCAGTGGTCGCTCACTCAGCGTAGTGTCCTACATCGTTTCTGCCAAACACCCCCGACGACGGGAGGTTATTCGGAGAATGTAACCGGGCCTGTCGGAAAACTCGATGGGTCGCAAGACTCAAACGTCACTGTAGGCTTCGGATC
>JAUXJL010000260.1 GCA_030624805.1 Acidimicrobiia bacterium | reverse complement strand
GGGGAGATACTGGCGCTGCTCGGTCCAAGCGGGTGTGGGAAAACTACGCTCCTGCGGATTCTGACGGGCCTCACCCGTGCCGACGCTGGGTCCGTCACTCTGGGCGGCGAGCTTCTCACCGGCCCGAGCGTGCACGTCGCACCCGAGCGGCGCCGGGTCGGTATGGTCTTCCAGGATCGGGCTCTTTTTCCGCATCTGACTGTGGAGAAGAACGTCGCCTATGGCCTCACGGCAGATGACGCCGCTCGGGGCAGAGCCAACCAGGCCCTCGAGCTCGTCGGTCTCAGCGAGCTCGGGAACCGGCATCCCGAGGATCTGTCCGGTGGCCAGGCACAGCGGGTGGCGGTGGCACGAGCGCTGGCACCGCGGCCCCGAGTCCTGCTGCTCGACGAGCCCTTCTCAAATCTCGACACCGAGTTGAGGGTCAAACTGCGGAGCGAGGTTGCCGCCCTCATGCGCGAGGTTGGCATGACTGCCGTGTTCGTCACCCACGACCAGGAAGAGGCCTTCGTCGTGGGGGATCAGGTTGCGGTTATGCGTGAGGGTCGCATCATCCAGCAGGGTACGCCCGCCGAGGTCTATGAACACCCGGCCACTCCCTGGCTGGCATCGTTCGTCGGCGAGGCCAATCTCATAGATGCCATCGCCGAAGGTGAGACCGCATCAACGATCTTTGGAGATATCCGTCTCACCGAGCCGACCTGGGGTTTGTGCCACATTGCGGTACGTCCCGAACACTTGCTGATCGGCAACGGTGATGATGGCACCGTGACGATCGTTGAGTTCTACGGTCACGACACGGCCTATGGAGTTCAACTAGAGGATGCCCTTGTGCAGGTTCGGGGCATCGCGGCACCCCGTTTTCGGCCGGGGGATCGGGTGTCTCTTACCTATTCAGGGCCCGACGTCGTGTCGTTTGCGACGGCCGGGCCTGCCACCGCCTGAGGGCGTGTAGCCATTCGCGGTCCACACTTTCGAGGCCGAGCGGTGAGATGGGCAGCAACAATCGTCGTGCTGGCGCTGGCGGCCGGTGCCTGCCGCGGAAGCGAGGAGTCGATAACCGTCTACTCGGGGCGGACGGAGAATCTCATTGGCCCGCTCCTGGACGCTTTCACCGAAGAAACGGGCATTTCGGTCGCAGTCAAATATGGCAGCTCCGCCGACCTGGCGCTCTTGATGACCGAAGAGGGGGATCGAAGCCCGGCCGATGTCTTCATCTCTCAGAGCCCGGGGGCGGTTGGATTCCTGGTCGAGAATGGCTTGCTCCGACCACTCGATCCTGTGGTCCTCGGGTTGGTAGAGCCTGAGTTCCGAAACGCCGGGGGTCGATGGGTTGGCCTGTCCGGGCGGGTCCGAGTACTGGTGTACAACACCGAATTGGTTGAGCCCGGGTCGCTTCCTAGTTCCATCTTCGACCTCACGGACCCACGGTTTGAAGGTGACGTCGGTGTTGCCCCGGCCAATGGATCGTTCCAGGATTTCGTGACGGCCATGAGGGAGATCCACGGAGATGAGGCGACGCTCGGCTGGCTCGAGGGGCTGGAAGCCAACGGGGCGGAGACGTATGCCAACAACACCGCCATCGTACAAGCGGTAGGACGAGGTGAGATACCCCTCGGGCTCGTCAACCACTACTACAACTTCAGGGTCCTGGCCGAGGATCCTGGCCTTCCCTCCGCGAATCACTTCTTCCTGGGTGGCGATGTCGGGTCCCTACTCATAGCTACGGCGGCCGGTGTCCTCGAAAGCAGCACCAGAACTGCGGGCGCTAACCAGCTCGTCGCCTACCTGCTGGGTGAGTCCGCCCAAACCTTCTTCAGCGAGGAGACGCTCGAGTACCCGTTGGCAGCAGGCGTCAGCCCCTCCCCGCTGTTACCTGATCTCGAGTTGCTGAGCGTTGCCACGTACGACTTCGACCGTCTCGGCGGTGGGTTGCAACGCACTAAGGAGCTCATTGATGCGAGTGGCCTTGAAGCTCCCTAGGCAGCCGCTCACCATCCTGGTTGGGGCAGTTGGGCTCCTGTTTCTGTTCCCGGTGGGGTACCTCATAATTCGCTCCGTGACGCTTGGTGCCGACTTTGCCGAGATCCTGCTCAGCGCCGCGGCCATTCGACCTCTCGCGAACTCGCTCCTGATTGCCACCGCGACCGCCACCCTGGCCGGCGCGCTCGGGACTGCTCTGGCACTGCTAGTAGCTCGTACCGATCTTCCGGGTCGTCGAGTTTGGCGATGGTTGCTGGCGTTGCCTCTGGTAATCCCCTCTTTCGTGGGCGCCACCGCCGTCTTGGCCGCGTTCGGTCCGGGCGGGCTTGTCGAGTTTGTGCCACGGGTGCAGGGTTTTTGGGGAGCCCTTATCGTGCTGACCCTGCTCACCTACCCCTACGTCTACCTTCCGGTCCTCGCACGACTCTCGACCACAGCCGCTTCCCTCGAGGAGGCGGCCCGCTTGCTCGGCGATTCGTCGCTGAGGGCGGTGCGCAAAGTTGTGCTTCCCCAAACACGAAACGCAGTCCTGGCCGGCACCCTCCTGGTGTTCCTCTATGCACTGAGTGATTTTGGGGCGGTGTCGCTCATGCGTTTCGACACCATCACGCGAGCCATCTTTTCTTCCCAGCTCTCGGCACGGGCTACATCCCTCACCCTTGGTCTCGTGCTCGCTCTGGTGGCGCTTGTTGTAGCAGCCGTCGATAGGTCGATCGCCATCCGGCGGGACCCGGTGGTTTCCGTGGGAGGCCGGCAGGTCCGCTATCGACTTGCGAGGGCAAAAGGGCCGGCCCTTGCCCTGACATCCGTAGTCGTTGCTTTGAGCCTCGCGACTCCGCTGCTCGTGTTTGTGACATGGATCGTACGAGGCTCGAACACTGTCGGCATCGGCTACTCAGGTCTCGGTGACTCCCTAGGCTTCCTCGTCTCCCCAACGCTGCGTTCGACAGGGGCAGCTGCTCTGGCGGCCGCCGCCGCGGTGACCATCACGCTGCCGGTCGCATTTGCGTCGGCCCGGCGCCGCTCCATGGTTTCTGAATCATCAGGTGCTGCTATCACGTCAGTGTTCGCGCTTCCCGGACTCGTTGTGGCGATCGCGCTCGCATTCTGGGCAGTTCGGGCTCCCGGGCTGTTGGGCGGCCTGTACCAGACGCTGCCGCTTCTCATTCTCGGCTATGTGCTGCACTTCGGTGCCCAGTCGCTTGGCCTATCCCAGGCCGCCAACAGCAGCGTTCCGACCCGGTTCGAAGAGGCGGCCCGCACTCTGGGCGCCGGCCCGCGACGCAGATTCGTCACGGTCGAGCTCCCTCTCATCGCACCCGGGATGTTGGCCGGTGCCGGCCTCGTGCTGCTTTCGACCCTCAAGGAGCTCCCCGCCACCCTCGTACTGGCCCCGATCGGTTTCGAGACCCTCGCCACCCGCATCTGGAGTGCGGCCGAGGACGGCTTCTTCGCAGAGGTCGGGATTACCGCGCTGGTACTCATCCTTCTCAGCGCGGTTCTCACCTGGCCGCTGCTCATCCGGCGAGAGCTCCCCCGATAGGAACGAGTGCTCTACGTCTGAGGCACAAGATTGCGGGGCCCAAACGACATGACGTCCGTTAACTCCGTGGTCCCAATTTTTTTGATCCGACCTTTCCCGAGCTTGAACGGGTAGCGGAGATTGATGGGTTGCAGAT
>JAUXJL010000031.1 GCA_030624805.1 Acidimicrobiia bacterium | reverse complement strand
TCGGGTTCGAAGAGATCTCTCGCGACGAATGGGACAAGATGATGGACGTCAACGTCGCGGGTACCTGGTTGGCATGCAAAGCAGCAGTGCCTGAGATGCGAAAGAACGGCTACGGCAAGATCGTCAATATCAGCAGCGGGGTGGTCTTCAAGGGGGTACCGATGCGGGTCCATTATGTGGCCTCCAAGGCCGCAGTGATTGGCTTCACCCGAACACTCGCCCGAGAAGTCGGCGGCGACAACATCACGGTCAACTGTATTGCCCCCGGTGGCACCCTCAGCGAGGAGAACCCGTCCCAGGAGGTGCTCGAAGCCCGCGAGAAGAAGACGGGTGATCGTGCCATCAAGCGAGTCCAGATGCCGGAGGACCTGGCCGGGGCAGTTGCCTTTTTCGCCTCACAGGACAGCGATTTCATTACCGGCCAGACACTTGTCGTCGACGGCGGATCGGCCATGCATTGATGCACAGGTCCGTCACTTAGCCGAGAGAGGAGCACGCCATGCGCATAGTCGAACCCATAACCGCCGAGATCGTCCTCACTGACTTCGATGCGATCAAGCAGGCACTCACGAACCCGCACTTATCGCGAACCTTCGACAAACGAACGTATGCCGACGGCAACGTACGAGAGGGCGTGGTCAGCATCATGCACGGTCGGGCCCATCGGGACCGCCGCCGTCTCGAGAATATGCAGTTCCGACCCGACCATCTCAAGCTCTATGAGCAGGAGCTGTTCTCACCGATCCTGGAGCAGATGGTTTCGGCGGCGGCGACGAAAGGAGAAGCCGACCTTTTCTCGCTCGGCGAACGCCTGGCCATCGTTCTCGCTGCCAAGCGGGCAGGATTCGACGTGGACATTGAGGACCAGCAGGCCCACGAGGACATCGTCGCCTACGTGGACGAGTTCAGCCAGGCCAGCGCAATCGTTGATGCCAAGGATCCAGATGCGATTCGGGCCACGGTCAAAGAGGCTCATGTTGGCTTCCACGAGCAGTTCGGAGTTCCCTCGATCGAGCGTCGGGTGCAAGCTCTGGCCGCTCTCGAGCGGGGCGAAATCGGGGAGGATGACCTGCCTCACGACATTCTCACGAGTCTCCTCCGTCACCGCGACGATCCCAACCTCGGCCTTGCTGAAGATTCCGTGATCATTCGGGAGGCGGGCACCTATCTGCAAGGTGGAACTCATACGAGCTCACAAACCCTGATCAACGCAGTCGATCTGCTCCTCGACAGCGTCTCTGGCCATCCTGAGTACTGGCAGCAGACCAAGACGGATCTGGCGTTCGCACAGCGATGTATGCACGAGACCCTGCGACTACGCCCGACAACACCGAAGGCCAAACGAAGGGCCGAGGAAGCCACGACCGTAGCCGGAATCGAAATCCCGCAAGGTGCGCTGGTCGTTTTGGATCTGGTAACCGCCAACCGGGATCCCGAGCTGTTCGGGGAGGACGCCGAAGTATTCAATCCCGACCGTCTGCTCCCTTCCCGGCATCCGCAGTGGGGCCTTTCCTTCGGGGGCGGGCCCCATATCTGCCCGGGGCGCAAGGTGGCCGGAGGTTTGCAACAGGCCGGCCCCAGCGCCGAGCTGGGGAGCCAACACCTGTACGGGCTGGTCGCCATGATGATTCAGGCAGTTGTACGGCGTGATCCAGACCGTCACCCGAAGAAGCCGCAGTCGAGGGACGACCGCACGGAAAGATTCACGCGCTGGAGGGAGTACTGGACGATCTTCAACAACCCGGGCTGGTCCCGGGACTAGGTCGCGCCGGGACTGTCTTCTCGGCACAGGCAGCGGAAGGAACATACGACATGACGGATAATTACATAGCGGACATCGTGGGCCACGCCGGCAACCCGACCCGCCTCTTCGCCGGCAACCAATGGATTGAGGCAACGGGCGGGTCGATACCGAGCGTCAATCCCGCCACCGAGGAGGAGATCGCTCACATTGGAGTGGCTTCAGCCTCAGATGTCGACCGGGTAGTCGAGGCCGCCCAGGAGGGTGCCAGGGTGTGGCGCGATACGCCATGGAACGAACGGGCCGCCAAGATCAACCTGCTGGCAGACGAGCTGGCGAAGGCTTCTGAGCGTCTTGCGATGACAGACACCATCGAGTCGGGGCTCCCGATCAGCGGCATGCTTGGAGACGCCCAGAGCTCCGCCAAGGAGCTCAGGTACTTCGCGGGCCTCAGTGGTGAAGTCAAGGGTGACACCTACCCCGACTCCAAGGGGTTGTTCTCCTCAACGATCTTGGAGCCCTTCGGGGTGGTAGCCCGGATTGTGCCCTTCAACCATCCCCTCAAGTACGCCGCCGGCAAGTCAGCCGCTGTCTTGGCAGCAGGGAATTCGGTCATTTTGAAACCAGCCGAGCAGACATCCCTGACGACGTTGGAATTCGCCCGCTTGGCCGGTGAAATTCTCGCCCCGGGAATCGTGAATGTGGTCACCGGGCCTGGTGAACCGACCGGCATGGCACTGGTTGCTCATCCCGACGTACCCCGGGTTGCTTTCACGGGCGGCGTTGAGTCTGGCCGGGCGGTGAACGAGGCCGCAGCCCGGCACTTCAAAACGGTCAGCCTCGAGCTGGGCGGCAAGAACCCCCTCGTCGTTTTCGGAGACGCACCTATCGACACTGCCGCCGCGGCGGCCATCGCGGGAATGAATTTCAAGCGATCGATGGGTCAGTCATGTATGTCCCAGTCGAGGATCCTCGTGCACGAGTCCCGGCACGAGGACTTCGTCGCCGCGTTCAGCAAACTGGTTGGTGAGTTGCGAGTCGGCAACCCTACCGAAGACGGGACCGACATCGGGCCGCTGGCTGTCAAAAGGCATCGCGACAGGGTTCTCGAACATATCGAGCGAGCCCGGTCCGAAGGTGGCATCGTGACGGTCGGGGGAGGAGCAACCGCCGGCTTTGACCGCGGATATTACGTCGATCCGACTGTGATCGACGGGGTAACTCCGGATATGCGGATTGCCCAGGAAGAGGTGTTTGGGCCGGTGGCGGCGATCATGCCATGGAGCGACTACGAGTCGATGATCGAGACCGTCAACGGCCTTCCGCTGGGGCTTACCGCCAACATATGGACAAACGATCAGAGTAAGGCCATGGAGACTGCTCGCCGGGTCGAGGCCGGCCTGGTGTGGATCAACGGTTCGGGACGCAAACCCCTTGGAGTTCCCTTCGGCGGCTACAAGGACAGCGGGCTGGGGCGTGAGGGCTCAATCGATGAGCTTCTGAGTTACACGAGGAAAAAGAGCATCGTGATGCACTACGGAACCGCATGATCGCTCTGGAGGGAACCGGGCCGTGAGTACACCGGCCGCTCCGCCAACCGGGCGGACCCCCTGGTTTGCCCTGGTCGCCGCTCCCTTGATGCTGACCGGCACTCAGAGCCTGGTGCCTGCCTTGCCTGCAATGCAGATGGAGTTGGGGCTCACCGAAGCACAGATCGGGCTGTTCATGGGCGCCTACTTTCTTCCCAGCATTCTGCTGGCGCTGCCGGCCGGAATGTTGGCCGATCGGCTGGGGAGGCGGGCGGTCTTCACGGGCGGCCTTGTGCTCTTCGGCCTGTGCGGCCTGGTCATGACACTTTGGCACGAGTCTTTCACCTTCCTGCTGATTGCCCGGTCGGTCCAGGGCGCGGCGTTTGCCGGTGTCCTCCCGTTGACGATGACCCTCATCGCCGATGCCCGGATCGGTGGGGACCAGGTCAAGGGCCAGAGCCACCGGTCGGTCGCCATGAAGGTTGGCGAGACTCTCGGCCCCGCCTTGGGTGGGGCGCTCGTTCTTATTGCCTGGTTCGCCCCGATTGCTCTACAGATTCTGGCACTCCCGCTCGCCGCCCTCTCCTGGCGGCACGTGCCGACCGGTAGGACAACGGGCAACACGATCGGCCGCTCGATTGGCGTCCTTCTCGGCGAGTTCAAGAACCTGGACTTCGTGCTCCTGCAGTCCGTCGGGTTCTTCAGGTTTTTCTTCAAGTTTGGCTTTCTGACCTTCATGCCCCTGCTGGCGGTTGACGCCGGTCTCCTGACAATCTTCGAGACGGGAATGGTGCTCACTGCCTCGGCGGCGGCGGCTTTGGTGATCGCGGCGGTGATGACGCGGATATCGATACGACGCCCGCCGTCATTCCTGATTGGGCTCAACCTCGTCATCGTCGGCCTGTCCCTCGTCTTGATCGGGCTTGCCGATGCCGCGTGGGTCCTGATTGCCGGCAGCATCACCTTCGGCCTGGCTGATAGTGCGGCCAGCATCATCTACAGCGCAGTCATAACACAAGCCGTCGAGGACGACATGCGCGCCACTTTTGTGGCCGCCAATGGAGCGATCAGGAATCTCGGAAAGTTTGCCGCACCGATCGCACTTGGCCTGGTTCTTCTCGTGTGGCCGATCTCAACTGGTTTCGTAGTACTCGGCAGCTCCGCAGTGTTCGTCGGGCTGGCGGCCCGGAGTCTACGCAGCTTCGACTCCCTGGGTGCCGCGAGGGTGATGTAGCGCGTGGCCGAGGCGTGGCAGCCCCCGTCCTTCGTGCCACGGGAAGTGGTTGTCGAGGAGTCGAACACGATGCTCGGAACGCCCGACATCGTGACGACTGAGACCGAGGACGTATTCCGGATCTCGTCGGTAGGGCTCGAATGGGACATCGGGATCATGGTGTACGAGCCGATCGACGAGGGACTGATACCCCTGACGAGTAACGGCAAAAAGGTGGGCGTTTTTCTCCTCCACGGTGGCTCCGGCGACTTCCGTTCAATGGAAGGTTTCGCCCGACTCATTGCCACAAAGCTCGGGTACAAGGTGGTCAGCATGACCTATCCAGGCCGGCTGTATCTCGAGAGCCCCGACCGCAAGTGGCCGGGCGAAACGATCCGATCCGATGGCTCCGTGCGCACTCCGATATGGAGGGCCGGCGAGACAATTGACCGCGAGCAATACGACGTGGTCGAGGATCTATCAATGCGATCTCGGTACGGCACACGGGTGCTCGCCAAAGCGAGGACCGGCACACCCTTCCATGCCAGGATGGCCGGCTGGCCTGCCGCGGTCGAGGATGGAATGAAGGAAGTGTGTCGCCGCCACCTTGGCGACGACTACTCGATTCTGGCACACGGTCACTCAACCGGTGGGCCGTTCGTCTCGATGCTGAGTCAACGGGTGCCCAACCTGGTTGGGGTGGTCGCGATCGAGAATTCCCCCTTCGGCTACATACAGGAGAGGTCCCGGGTGTTCACCGGCAACATCGAGCGGCGGGCGGCCGGCCTGTCCGAAAAGACCCTCGCCCAATCTCGGCGCACCGACCCCTTCGATGAGGTGAGCATCCGCACGTGGCGAGAAGAGGCACGGTACACCGGCCCAGCAGTCGCCGTCCTCGAAGGCACCGCCGCCCTGATGCGGCTGCCCGAGCTCATGGAAGAGGTCATGGCTTCCTGGGACGACGTCAAGATCCAAGCCAACTTCAAATGTGAGTACCCCGTCACCAGGAACGTGACCTCGTCTCTTGATGCCGCCGCAACGGTCACTGCGAAGCGTCTTGGCCTCGACCGCGAGGCGACCCAGGCCCTCATAGATCGCTACGTCGGGATGACTCGTGAACTGAACGGCCCTGATACGAAGCCGGTGCCTCCGACGTTGTTCGGGATCACACACGCCAGCCGGGACCATCCCCCGGAGGTGTACCAAGAGGTGATTCTGCCCCTGTACGCCGCCATGGATCCCCTACCGCGCACCGCGCTAACCAGGTTCGGAGCCGGCGTCCACGAGTATTCCAAGGCCGAGGCGGACCTTCCCCAGGGTGTTGCTCCGGCGGTAATTGCCGGCTGGCACAGCGCCATCACCAACGGATTCTTTGGCGATGGATAGAGGCACGCGTGTCACCAGGAGTTTTTTCGCTGATATCTCTCCGCTGCGCGAATCGCGACAATTCCGGCTGTTCTATTTCGGCAATGGCCTCTCGTCCCTTGGACGGCAACTGACGCTCGTTGCGGCGCCGATACAGGTATTCGCTCTCACTGAATCTTCGCTGGCGGTTGGGCTGCTCGGACTCTTCCAGTTCCCTGCCTTATTGGTTGGATCAACGGTTGGCGGCATGCTGTCCGATGCCTGGGATCGCCGCAAGGTGTTGATAGTGGCCCAGGCGGTCCTGGCGTTCATCAGCGTTGGTCTCGCTCTTAATGCGGCGCTCAGCAACCAGCGGATATGGGCCGTGTTCGTTTTGACCGGACTCCAGGCATTCTTCTTCGCCGTCGATGCCCCGGCTCGGACCTCAGCCGTTCCCCGTCTGGTTAGCACATCGCGAGTACCCGCCGCCTACGCTCTTCAGATTCTCCTCTCGCAGTTAGCGAAAGCGATCGGCCCGCTGGTGGCGGGCGTCATCATCGCAGTGTGGAGCGTTTCGGCCGCCTACTGGATCGATTCCGGTACCTTCATCGTTTCGATCCTGGCCATCGTCGCCATGGCTCCTTTGCCGGCAACAGATGGCGGCACCCGGCCCGGGCTTCGTTCGGTCCTCGACGGGCTTCGTTTTCTCAAGGACAAAAAGGCGATTCAAGGGTCGTTCCTGATCGACATCAATGCCACGGTATTTGGCATGCCCCGGGCGCTCTTTCCCGAGATGGGCTTAAACGTGTTCGGAGGAACCGAAGCGACTGTCGGCCTTCTGTTTGCCGCCCCAGGATTCGGCGCTCTGATCGGTGCAGCCACCTCTGGTTGGGTCGGGAGAGTAATCCTGGCGGGCAAAGCCACCACCGTGGCCGTGGTTGTATGGGGTCTCGCGATCGGCGCCTTTGGATTCTCCAACAGCCTGCCCCTCGCTCTCATATTTCTTGGGATCGCCGGTGCGGCCGACGCCATCTCCGCGGTGTTCCGGTCGACGATCGTTCAGCTGACGACGCCGGATCACCTGAGGGGTCGACTCTCCGGGTTGAAGATCGCCGTTGTCGCAGGGGGGCCGCGGCTGGGCGACGCTGAGGCGGGTATCGTTTCTCGAGGAGTCGGCCCGTCGGTGGCGGCATGGTCGGGGGGGCTGGCATCGGCGGTCGGAGCCCTGGTAATCGCCAAAGCGTTTCCCGCTTTCTATAAATGGCGGCAGCCTCCCGATGGCGAGCTTGCCGAAGGATGACTTCGGCGACTGGACAGATCAGGCCATATCAGCAAGACACAGAGGAGTTGGTGATGACGAACAAGAAACCCCATTGGTCCGATCGGCTGCCGTCCACCGACGCGGCCGCCCTGGCCGGCTATAGCTCGAGAGACAAGATCACGCCAAGCGCCCAGACACCGGTTCTCATGGTGATCGACGTTGTAGAGTCTTTTGTCGGTCCGAACGCTCCAATCGCGGAAGCCCAGAAGATCTCGCGCAAGGCGTGCGGTGAGCGTGCCTGGGCAGCCTTACCCGGCATCTTGAGCCTGATCGACGCCTTCCGAGAGCGGGATCTACCAATCGTGTTCACGAGGGGCGACGTACTGCAGCAGCACATCGGGCCGGCTACCCGCCGACCAGACGCCGCCCGCGACGCCGGCCTGTCCAATGAGTTCATTGCCGAGGCGATGCCCAAGCCCGGGGACGTCGTCGTTCCCAAGGTGAAAGCTTCGGCCTTCTTCGGGACTCCTCTGCAATCGTTTCTGACCAAGAACGAGCATCACACTCTGGTAATCACGGGCTGTACGACGTCGGGATGCATTCGGGCAACCGCGGTCGATGGTACGTCGAGCGGCTTTGGTGTGCTCGTCGCCGAAGACGGCGTCTTCGATCGCTCGGCGATCTCCCATGACGTTTCGCTCATCGACATCGACGCCAAATACGGCTCTGTCCTGTCTTCCGCCGACATCATCGCGCTGCTCGATGGCCCTGGGTGAGCCGAGGGTGGTGCAACGCTCCCGATGATCCATCTCACCAACGACGACGTCTTGGATCTGCTCTCCATGGGGGAGACGATGAATGCGCTGCGCATTGGGTTCGGCCAGCTCGCATCCGGCGACGCGGCTCACGTGCCACGCATGGAGCTGTGGTCGCCGGCGGCCCAGGAGGATGCCTACTACTGCCTGGGGTCGATGGCGGGGACGACGAAACACTTCGGGATCACCGCCATCCGGATCAAGTCGGATGTTTTGTTTTGGCCGGAGGGAAAGCGTCAAGAGAAATACGCGGTCGAGCCGGGAACCTACTGCGGCTTCATCCTCCTGTTCTCGTCGGCCACGGGAGAGCCACTTGCCTTGATCAACGATGGGGTATTGCAGAGGATGCGGGTCGGTGGCAGCGCCGGGGTCGCCGCCGACTATCTCGCCAACTCAAGCGCCAACACACTTGGGATTCTGGGCTCCGGAGACATGGCACGCGTCTATCTGGAGGCAATCTCGCATTCGAGGAAGCTCGAGAGTGTGAGGGTGTACAGCCCGACCGAACGCCACCGAAATGAGTTCGCCGCCGAGATGACGGCCGGGCTCGGGCTCGAAGTCGTGGCGGTCGACACACCGGCTGCGGCCGTTGGAGACTGCGCGGTTGTGGTTTCGGCTACCAACTCAATGATTCCCACCTTGCGGCCGGAATGGATTGCGGACGGCGCACTGATCCTCAATGTCACCCGCCGGGAGCTAAGCCCCGATCTGGTCGCCAGCGCCGACCTGGTGCTGCAGCTCGGGGCCTACAGCATTGGTCCGGAGGCGAGTGTTCCCGATATGGAGTTCCCACAGAGTGGAGCCGGTGGCTTCGTTGCGGGCAACCAAGCGGAAAGATCCCGGCTGCCCTGGACCCACAATGCGGAAATGCGTGACTTTCCCAGCTTTATTGACATGTTGCGCGGGACGGTCGATGGCCGCTCGAGCGAAAGTCAGACGATCCTCTTCGTAAACGTTGGCACGCAAGGAGTGCAATTTGCCTCAGTTGCCGGGCGCCTCTATCAGCTCGCACTCGAGCGCGGGGTTGGATCGGAAATGGCCGGCGAGCGGTTCCTGCAGAACATCCGCGACTAGGTGGCCGCTAGGAGAACACCATCTTGCCGCCCACCATGGTCTTCACAACCGCCACCTGATCGAGATCTTCGGGCGAAGTGTGGAGCGGGTCGCGGTCGACAACCACCAGGTCGGCGGCAAACCCCGCCTTGAGATGCCCTCGCCATGAGTCCTCGAACGCGGTGTGGGCCGGCTCATGTGTCATGAACCGCAATGCGTCTTCCACACCAATCGCCTGAGCCGCGTCGAGGGTGTGTCCGCTCGACGTCTTTCGTTGGATGGCGGCCTGGATGCCAACGAACGGGTTGAGCTTCGAGCAGGGAAAGTCGCTGTTGAATTGAACCGGGATTCCGAGGCCGACGGCGTCGGCAATCGGCATCACCCCGGTCAACACGTCATCTGCAAAGATTCGCCTCCAGGAGTCACCGACCGCCTCAATGAAGCTTGGCTGAGTAGACAACACAAGGCCCAGATCCCGGATCCGCTCCAGCTGCCCGGGACGGGCAGGCAGATAGGCGTGCTCGATGCGGTGCCGACGCTCCGCCAGCTCCGGTCCCGGAAGCTCGAGCGCTGCAAACGCATCGAGCGCCATGTCGACGGCCCGCTGGCCGATGGCATGGACCGCGATCTGCAGCCCACCTTCGTGGCTCAGGCGGACCGCCTCGACGAACTCATCAGTATCCACCCGCTGCAGGCCACGGTTATCCGGCTGGCCCGGATATGGCTCGTAGACCATCGCATTGCCGAAGGCGCCGGAGCCGTCGAGGCTGAACTTCACGCCGCCCAGCTTGAGCCACTCGTCGCCGAACCCGGCACGAAACCCGCTTCCGAGGAGGTGATACACACTCGTTTGAGCCGCCAGGCCGCGGATGTAGAAGAGGACGCGGACTCGAGGTTCTTCCGTCTCGCGCAGGCGGAGCCAGTCGCTTATCTGATCCGGGTCACGGGGCATTTCGTGTATGGCGGCGATCCCAAACCGGTTGAGCAATTCGACGCCGTGGCTCAACGCCGTCACCCGATCTTTGGTTGAGTCGGGCGGAATCACCGTGTCTTGCCGGTTGGCGTCGAGGCGCAGTTTCGCCTCCTCGTGCAGGACACCGGTCGGTGAGCCGTCCGAGTCGTGTTCGATTCGGCCCCCAACCGGGTCGGGTGTCGACTCATCGATACCGGCGCGGCCCAATGCCAGGGAGTTGGCTGCGACCACATGGCGACCGACGCTCCGCAAGACAACCGGGTTGGCAGTAGATGCCTCATCGAGCTCGTGACGGGTCGGAAACCGACCCTCGCGCAACCGGACGGGGTCGAGCCCATCACCTTGTATCCACTTGCCCGGCGGCTCGACGGTCGCCCTGGCCCGGACCGCGCCGGCGATGTCGGCGATCGATGTCGGGGCTAGCTCTTCGAAGTCGAGGTGAAGCGACAGAAAGGCCGAGGCTCGTTTGAAGTGCGTGTGACTGTCCGTGAATGCCGGGAGTACGGTGCCGCCGTCGAGATCCACCACTTCGGCACCTCGCAACCGGGCGGGGACGTCCTCGTTGCTACCGACGAAGGTGATCTTGTCTCCAACTACGCCGATGGCTTCATGACTCTCACCCGGGCTCTCCAGAGTCCGCACCAGGCCATTGACAAGAAGAGTTGCGCCCGTCAGTTTCGTGTCCTCACTACGTCTTGGCGGTACCGATCGCGCTGGCGCGCCGCAGCACAATGCTCAACACCAGTGTGATGACGACGAGGACTATCCCGATAGCCGCCGTGTCTTCGGTCTGGCCGGCGTCCCAGCGGGCAAATATCAATACCGAAAGGAGGACGGCCTTGGGAGACGCAAGAATCAGTGCCAGCGTGAGGTTTCTGATCGATAACAAGAAAATCAGAAGTGCACCGTTGATAAAAGGGGGAAGAATCAGGGGCAGGAGGATCTTGCGGAGGATCTGAGTCTGACTTGCGCCGCTCACCTCTGCTGCCTCCTCCAGCTGTACCTGTATCTGTGTGATGGAGCCGTTCATCAGGCGCGTCGACAAGCTCGTATATTGAGTGCTTAGCGCAATCACGATCACCCATATCGTGCCGACGATCGGAATCGGCAGCGGCAGCACCAGGTATATGAGCAGAATGCTGGTGCCGATGATGACACCCGGCATCGCGTGAGGAATGTACGCCAGCACGTCGAGCGCCCGCGACCATTTGGTGTGCAGGCGCACCACAATCCAAGCAGTGAGCACCCCCAGCACCATCGTGCCGATCGCGACCGACGCTCCGACGATAAACGTATTCTTGAGCGAGTCGAGGAAGAAGTCACTATCTCGGAGGTTGCGAAACGCGTCGAGGCTGACGTTGTCGAGCGCCGACAGGCTCGGCACCTGATAGAAGGGGAT
Source organism: Acidimicrobiia bacterium (assembly GCA_030624805.1). Taxonomy (GTDB): domain Bacteria; phylum Actinomycetota; class Acidimicrobiia; order Spongiisociales; family SHLN01; genus SHLN01. The sequence goes on along the minus strand of JAUXJL010000031.1, from coordinate 911 downwards.
GAGGCTGGTCCAGATCAGGATCAGCAGCGGCAAAATCAACGCGGCGGAGAGATAACTGAACACGCCGAAAACTGCCAGGGGCTTCCATCGACCGAGCTCGTAACGCTTGCTCCGGAAGTCTTTGCCGGTCACCGTGCTGAACCGGTCGGTTTTACCGAGTAGACGGTTGTAGTAGATGAGCGGCCCAAGTGCGATGAGGAGCATGAACACCGCGAACGTGCTGGCGATGCCGTAATTCGGAAGGCCTCCAATTGGAACGAGCTCGAGGTACACCCTGGTGCTGAGTACGGAGATTCCGGCCCGGAGCCCGATCACGAGTGGAATGTCGAAGGACTCGACAACGGTGACGATCTGGTAGATGAAAGCGGAGAAGATCGCCGGAGTGAGGATCGGCAGTGTGACGCGCCGCACTGTTTGAGCAAAACTGGCCCCGGAGACGACACCGGCTTCCTCCAGGGATGCGTCCATCGCCCGGAACGCGCCGGTAATCAGCAGGAACGTGACCGGAACCATTGTGATCGCCTGTACGATTATGAGTCCCCACATCGAGAAGACATTGAACGGGCCTTCGCCATCCATACCGAAGATGAAACGAATGAAGACGTTGATCACACCCACTCGCGGGTTGCCGAGCAATCCCCAGGTAATGCCGGCGATCACCGCCGGGATTCCAAGCGCGGCAATGACCATCGTGTAGGTTGTGTTGCGCAGTGGCATGTCGGTGCGTTCGACGAGCCAGGCAAGAATTATCGCGACGCCAAAGCTGAGGATGAGGGCCCCGCCTGCGTAAATCGCCGTATTCCAGACTGTCTCGTAGGTGGATGCGGAGAGGAAGACGTCGTTGTAATTCTGCAGGGTCCACTCCGCCGAGCCTTCGAACGGCAGCGAGCCCTCCGTTCTCTTGAAGCTGC